>CP140036.1:304428-608857 GCA_039829995.1 Buchnera aphidicola (Nurudea yanoniella) | reverse complement strand
ATAAATATATTTAAGTTATATATAAATATATTTAAGTTATATATAAATATATTTAAGTTATATATAAATATATTTAAGTTATATATAAATATATTTAAGTTATATAGATATATTGCATCTTTTATTTTTACAAAAATATTAACTTCAAAAAATCGCCATATGCATATAAAATTCTTGAAACTTAATACTTAAAAAAACTTGCATTTATCTAAATATCCTAATATTATAATTCTTAATTCTTTAAAATTTTATTTTTTACAATAAAACTTTTAATATATTAAAATATACATATGCAATGAACATAGACTATACTTTTAATAAAGTTCAAAAAAATAGTATATTAATTTTTTTAATATTTTTTGTTTTTTTGTTTTTTTATTTTTTTAAATTTCACTCAAATATTAATTTTGATAAACAAGAATATGAAAAAATAATTCAAGAAAGTAATTTTAATAAAAAAAACTCAATAAAAAATGTTATTAAATTTATTGAAAATAACCACAATAATGTTTATAGTACTTTGGCTTCTTTGTATTTATCAAATATGTATGCAAAGAATAATTTTTTGTACTATGCTATCGTGATATTACAAAAAAATAAAAAATATATATTTGATGAAAATATTTTAAATATAGTTACTTTAAATATTGCTAAAATGCAACTACACTTAAATGATAAAAATTCAGCACTAAAGACTCTTGATGGTATTACATGTATAACTTGGAATAGCATTAAACATGATATTAAAGGAGATATATTTATTTCAAGAAACAATGTTAAAAAAGCTATTTCAGAATGGAAAAAAAGTATTTATTATCAAAATAAAGAAGAACTTAAAGAAATCATTAAAATAAAATTAAAAAATTTTGAGCAAAAATACAATTAATTTTTAATTTAAAATAAAAAATTATCAAATTAATTATAATTAGGTACTTATTATGCTTTTCACAGTTACATTAATTGGAAGAACTAACGTTGGAAAATCTACTTTATTTAATAAATTAACGTCTTCTAATAATGCGTTAACATCAAATATTAAAAATTTAACTCGAGATCGAAAATATGGATATTTAACGATTAAAGATGATAAAATTGTTATTATTGATACTGCTGGAATTAATTATAAAAAAAAAAAATCGATAGAAAAATAATAGAACAAACAAAATTTTCAATTCAAGAATCTAATTTAATTTGTTTTTTAGTGAGTGCTAAAGATGGATTAGTAAGTGAAGATTTAGATATTTCAAATGAAATACGATCTTATAACAAAGATGTTTTAGTTATAGTTAATAAAATAGATGGAATGGATTATGAATTTGTAGCATCAGAATTTTATTCATTGAAATTTCCAAATATTCATTGTATTTCAGCTACTAATGGGATTGGTATAATTAGTTTAATTAAAAAAATCTCTTCAGTTTTTTTATGTAATTCTTCACAATATAATTATGTAAAATATTCTCATTGTATACCTTTAGAGGAAGAAAACGAAAATATACGAAAAAAACACGATGCTAGTCTTATCAAAGTAGCTGTTATTGGAAAACCGAATGTTGGAAAATCTACTTTTATAAATAATATTTTAAATCAAAATAGAATGATTACTGATGGTAATCCAGGTACAACTAGAGATAGTATTTGGAATATTACTACATATAAAAAGAGAAAATATATTTTTATCGATACTGCAGGAATAAGAAAAAAAAGTAAAATTATTGATTATATAGAAAAATTTTCAGTCAAAAAAACAATCCATTCAATTAAGTTAGCTAATGTTGTCATTTTGATTTTAGATGCTACCAATTCAATATCTAATCAAGATTTAAAGTTATTTAATCATATTGTTAATAGTGGTTGTGGTATTATAATAGTATTTAATAAATGTGATAAAATTTCCGAAATTGAAAAAAAAAATATTATTCAATCGAAAGAAATAAAAATTATGCATATTGGAATAATATATTTTATTTCTTCTATTAGAAAATTAAAAACAAATGAAATTTTTCAATCAATTGATAGAATATTTAAATATTCTATAAAAAAATTCAGTACTTCGAAATTAACAAAAATTATGCAATTAGCAGTAAAAAATCATCGACCATCTGTTATTAAAGGAAACAAAGTAAAACTTAAGTATGCTCATTTAGGAAGTAAAAATCCATTAACTATTATTATACATGGAAAAAAACTCGAATATCTTTCAAGTACTTATAAAAAATATTTACTTAATTTTTTTATAAAAATGTTAAAAATAATAGGAAATCCCATACATTTTTCTTTTAGAAATAGCGAAAATTCTTACTTTAAATAGTATATACAAATATTATCTTTAAATTTATTATGGAAGTTTTTTACTTGTATTTAATTAATTTGAACAATGTTAAAATTGATTTATAGTATATATAGGAATTTCAATTTCTATATCTTGGTCCCTTATTTGAGCTTGACAGCTTAAACGACTATCTAATTGAACTCCCCAAGCTTTGTCAAGAATGTCTTCTTCCTCTTCTTTGCAAGCCGATAAAGAAAAATACCCTTTTTTTACGAAACAGTGACATGTAGTACATACACATGATTTATTACAAGCATGTTCAATATTTACGTTATTTCGTAATGCAACTTCTAAAATTGTTTCTCCTGGTTCAGCTTGGAAAATTCCACCTTTTGGTAATAATATTTTGTGAGGAAAAATTTTAATTTTTGGCATAGTATTTATTCTTGTATTTTTATTTAGTATTATTAATTTTTAATTATAAATTGTAATATATGGAAAATAAAAGTAAGAAATATAAATTATTTTCATTTTTTGTTTTTAGCAAATTCATTTATTTTCTTTCATATTAAAACTTTGTAATTCACAACATTCATATATTGAATTAATAGAAATATTTTTTTTAATATTAGTAGCTTTTATTTTAGCAGTAACAGATAAAATCCCATTTACATCTATTTGAAATTTTACAATAATAATAGTTTGACCAGCAGGTTTTATTGGAATATTAGATAATATAAATTTAGATAAAGATTTGCATTTTTTTACAGTTTTTTCTTCACCTTGTAAAATATGAATTAAAATAGATTTTTGTCCATCTTTAAATGTAGTGAATTCTCTTTTTTGAGAAATAGGAATTTTTGTATTTTTGAAAATTATTGTTTCTACTATACCTCCCATGACTTCAATTCCTAATGATAAAGGTACTACGTCTAATAATAATATATTATTTTTTTTATTTTTTTTACTTAACATATTAGCTTGAATGGCAGCACCTATCACTACAACCTTATCTGGATCGATTGAAAAAAGAGGAAATTTTTTAAAATATTCCATAACATATTTCCTTATAATTGGAATATATGTAGATCCTCCTACTAAAACAATATTATCGACATCTTTTACAGAAAGATTAGCAGATTTTAAGGCTAATTTGCAAATATTTAATGTTTTTAAAATAATAGGTTTAATTATGTTATGAATTTCTATGTGAGTAACTTTAATTTTTATTGATTTAAATGTAACGGCAATAAAATTTTTGAAACTTAATTGAATTTTTATTAATTTGACAAGATTTAATAGTTCTTGCTGTTCTGATAAGTTATATATATTTAATGATAAAAATTTATTTTTAATATAATTTAATAATAAATAGTCAATATCATCACCTCCTAAAAATGTACTTCCAGAGGTAGATAATACTTCAAAAATCTTTTTATTTAAATTAAGAATAGAGACATCAAATGTTCCGCCTCCTAAATCATATACTACAGTAATACCTTTGTTTTTTAAATGTAAACCATAAGCAATTGCAGCCGCTGTTGGTTCATTTAAAAGACGTAAAACATTTAAATTAATTAACTGTGCTGATTTTTTTATGCTTTGTCTTTGTATATCATTAAAATGTGCAGGAACTGTTATTACTACTCCATGAATATCCTTTTGAAAAAGTGAAATAGCACGGTTTTTTAATTCATATAAGATCTGACTTGATACATCAATGATATTTACAATGGAATTATTTACAATAAATGAAACTGTTTTTTTTTCGTCTTCTTTAAAATTATACTTTAAATAAGGATATAGTTTTTTAATTTCTTTTAAAGAAAGTCCAATTAAACGTTTTACCGAAGATATTGTATTAACAGGATCACATACATTTTTTTCTTGAGCGTTCCATCCAACAATAGGTTTCGAATGATTGTAATTTACTATTGAAGGTAAAAGATCGCGATCTTCTTTATCAGATATAATAATAATTTTTTCGGATAAAGCTGTTGCTATTAATGAATAAGTAGTTCCAAAATCAATTCCAAAAGATATATTTTTTTTATGTGTAAGGATTTTGGAATTATACATAACTTTTTTAATTTTAATCATATTTTTTCCAATTTAATATTTAAATTTGATGTATATTAAATTCGTTTATTTTCTTTTTAATTTTTTTATAAAATAAATATTTATATAATGTTGTCGCTGCTAAATTCCAATTCTTTTGATTTAAAAAAATTTCTACATTTAATAAATAATATTTCTCTTTCTTTTTAATTTCTTTTGTGAAATTGTTTAATTTTGATTCATTTTTACTTGATTTTTTTAACGTATCTAATTTCTCGTATACTTTTAATTGCTCATGTAAAAAGTTTTTTTTAAATATGTTATTTTTTTTAAGTTCAAAATTATATGAATTTAAACGTAATAGATATTTTGCCCGTTCAATAGGATCTTTAAGAATTTGATATCCTTTATTTATATCTATTGTTTTTCTTAAAAATTTATTTTTTTCAATTTTTGAAGAACTATGATTTGCATCAGGATGATATTGTTTTTGTAATTTATGAAATTTAAGTAAAAGCTTTTTCATATTAATTGTAAATAATTCAGGTAAATCAAATAATTGAAAATAATTCATATACTTTCCAGATTATGTATAATTTAATGATTCTAAGTTATTTTAAACGTGTTGAAAAAATATATTAAAATTTTCAACACGTTTGTATTTTATTTAAATTTTTCCATAGATATTTTAAAAATTTATTTATTTTTATTTTTATTTCTATAATCTGTAATTGCTGCTTTAATAGCATCTTCAGCTAAAATAGAACAATGTATTTTCACTGGAGGTAAATCTAATTCTTCAGCTATATTAGTATTCTTAATTTGTTCAGCTTCTGATAAAGATTTTCCTATAACCCATTCTGTAATTAAAGAACTAGAAGCTATAGCTGATCCACATCCATAAGTTTTAAAACATGCATCTTTAATAATTTCATTTTCGTCTACTTTTATTTGTAACTTCATTACATCGCCACATGCTGGTGCTCCTACTAAACCACTTCCAATATTGTTATCAGAATTTGAAAATGAACCTACATTTCTTGGATTTTCATAATGGTCTAATACTTTTTTACTATAAGTCATCTTTTTTCCTGATTTAATTATATTAATCATAATTCCATTTTACAGTATCTAAGTTTATTCCAGATTTAAACATTTCCCAAAGAGGTGATAAATTTCTTAATCGATTAATAGATTTTTTTACTAGTTGAATGGTGTAATTTATTTCCGAAATAGTTGTAAAACGACCAATTGAAAAACGAATAGAACTATGAGCTAATTCATCTTTTAAACCTAAAGATCGCAGTACATAAGAAGGTTCTAAACTTTCAGATGTACAAGCTGAACCCGATGATACAGCTATATCTTTTAAAGCCATAATTAAAGATTCACCTTCTACATAATTAAAGCTCATATTTAATATATGAGGTGCTCCACATTTTAAATTACTATTTAAATGCACTTCCTCAATATTTTTAAGACCATTCCAAAGATGGTTTCGAAGATTTATTGTATGAATATAATCTGTATCAATATTTTTCTTAGCAAGAGCACATGATTCACCCATACCAACAATTTGGTGTACTGGTAACGTTCCTGACCTCATACCTCTTTCATGTCCTCCTCCGTGTATTTGTGCAGATAATCGGACACGAGGTTTTCTTCGAACATATAATACACCAATACCTTTTGGACCATAGATTTTATGTGCAGAAAATGACATTAAGTCTATTTTTGTTTTTTGTAAATCGATATGTAATTTTCCTATACTTTGAGTAGCATCGACATGAAATAAAACTCCATGTTTATTGCAAACTTCAGAAATTTTTTTTATATCTTGTATTACCCCAGTTTCATTATTTACATGCATAATAGAAATAAGTATTGTTTTTTCACAAATGCTATTTTTTATCTTTTCTAAATTAATTATGCCATTTTTTGAAGGATTAAGATATGTTACTTGAAATCCTTTACTTTCTAGATATTTGCAAGTATCTAAAACAGATTTATGTTCTGTTTTAGTTGTAATTATGTGATTTCCTTTTCTTTTATAAAATTCAGAAACTCCTTTAATTGCTAAATTATTAGATTCAGTAGCTCCTGAAGTAAAAACTATTTCTCGAGAATCTGCATTAATTAACTCAGAAATTTGATTTCTTGCCACATCAACGGCTTCTTCTGCTTTCCATCCAAATTGATGTGAACGAGAAGCGGGGTTTCCAAACGCATCTTTTAATGTTAAAAATTTTATTATTTTTTTCATGACTAAAATGTCTACTGGAGTAGTAGCTGCATAATCCAAATAAATAGGAATTTTCATTAAATTATACCTGTTATTGTTATTTTTAAATAAAATGTTTTTTTTTATTTATTATTGTTGTAATTAAATTTTATTATAAAATAGAAAAAATATTTATAAGTAAAATCATCTTTTTATTCAAGTGTATATAGAAATAATTTATTTTACTGAAAATAATTAAAAATACTGATTTAGAATTAAGTTGGTACTAGACTTGATTTATATTTAATAGTATAATTAAATTGTTAATATTTTAATTTTTTGATAGATTTAAGGTAAAAAAATTAGGGGTGTAGTTCAAATGGTAGAGCATCGGTCTCCAAAACCGAATGTTAGGGGTTCGATTCCCTTCACCCCTGAAAAAAGTTGTGAAATATTTTTTATTATACTTAATAAATAATAACTTAAATCAAATAAATATATATAATTAAAATTTTCTGTGAAATTTTAGAATAACTTTTTAAAAATTTTTTATATTTTAATTAGCATAAAATATCAATATATTTTTAATAATTATTTAAACACTTAAATTATTTATGCCCTTTCTTCTTAATACACGTATTTTAAAAAAAATTACAATTAAAAAATTTTAATTAATAAACTCCAATTTCTGAAAATCAAGTTACTTTAGGAAAAATTATGCCGCGCTATCGTTCTTTTACAACGACTCAAGGACGAAATATGGCAGGAGCAAGATCTTTATGGAAAGCAACAGGAATGACAGATTTAGATTTCAAAAAACCTATAATTGCTATTGTCAATTCTTTTACTGAATTTGTACCTGGTCACATTCATTTGAGGGAATTAGGAAAATTAGTTTCTGATGTAATAAAATTAGAGGGAGGTGTAGCTAAAGAATTTAATACTATTGCAATAGACGACGGAATTGCTATGGGACATTCTGGAATGTTATATTCTCTTCCTTCGCGAGAACTAATAGCAGATTCTGTAGAATATATGATTAATGCACATTGTGTAGATGCTATGGTTTGTATTTCTAATTGTGATAAAATTACACCAGGTATGTTAATGGCTGCTTTTCGTTTAAATATTCCATGTGTATTTATTTCTGGTGGTCCTATGGAATCAGGGAAAATCTCTATAAATAATAAAGTTAGAAAAATAAATTTAGTTGATGCAATTATATATAGTGCTGATTCAAAATATTCTCAAAAATTAGTTGATGAAATTGAAGATTCTGCTTGTCCTACTTGTGGTTCTTGTTCTGGTTTATTTACTGCTAATTCTATGAATTGTCTTACTGAAGCATTAGGTTTATCATTACCTGGAAATGGAACATTATTAGCAACGCATATAGATAGAAAAAAATTATTTGTTGAATCAGGAAAATTAATTGTCAAAATAACTAAAGATTATTATGAGAATAATAATATTAATGTATTACCAAGAAAAATTGCTTCTAGAGAAGCTTTTTTAAATGCTATGTCTTTAGATATTTCTATGGGAGGATCAACTAATACTATTTTGCATTTATTAGCTATTGCTCACGAAGGAAAAATTAATTTTAAAATATCAGATATTGATTATTTATCTAAAAAAATTCCTAATTTGTGCAAAATAGCTCCTAATAGTTCTATATATTATATGGAAGATTTTCATCGTTCTGGAGGAGTAATAGGTTTATTAGCAGAACTAAATCGTATTAATTTATTAAACAAAAATACATATAATATTCTTGGACTAAATTTAGAAACAATGTTAAATGAATATGATATTTTAACTACAAAAAACACAAAAGTAATTAATATGTTTCGTGCAGGACCATTAGGGAAAAAAACAGTAAAACCATTTTCTCAAGAATATAGGTGGAAATCATTAGATAGAGATCGTCAAAATGGATGTATTCGTTCTTATAAATTTGCATTTAGTACTGATGGAGGAATAGCTGTATTATATGGAAATCTTGCAAAAAATGGTTGTGTTGTTAAAACAGCTGGAGTTAAAAAAAATAATTTAATATTTAGAGGATGTGCAATCGTTTTTGAAAGTCAGGAAGATGCAGTAAAATCGATTTTGAATGGAAAAATTAAAAAAGGCCATGTAATTGTAATACGTTATGAAGGTCCTAAAGGAGGTCCTGGTATGCAAGAAATGTTGTATCCTACTACTTATTTAAAGTCAACCGGATTAGATGAATATTGTGCTTTGATAACTGATGGTCGGTTTTCCGGGGGTACTTCTGGTTTATCTATTGGACATATTTCTCCTGAAGCAGCAAATTTAGGAATTATTGCTTTAGTAAAAAATGGTGATTTTATAAATATTAATATTCCTGAACGAATAATAAATTTAGATATTACTTCTGATGAATTATTAAAAAGAACCATTAATGAAGAGAAAAGAGGAAAATTTGCATATACTCCTATGTGTAGAAAACGCGATATTTCATCATCTTTAAAAATATATTCGCTATTTGCTACTAGTGCTGATCAAGGTGCAGTAAGAAAAATATAATTTAAAAATATTTATTGTTATTTTTATTTTTTTTAATTAATAACATATCTTTAAGATATAGTCATATTTCTATTCTACAAAATTATTGAGATTTTATGAAAAATTATTTTAATTCGCTGAATTTTCGTCAAAAATTAATTAATTTGCAAACATGTCAATTAATGAAAAAAAGTTTTCTTTCTGAAGAAAATAATATTTTAAAAGGAAAGAATATTGTTATTGTTGGATGTGGTTCTCAAGGTTTAAATCAAGGATTGAATATGCGTGATTCTGGTTTATGCATTTCTTATGCATTACGAAATAGCTCTATTTTAAAAAAAAACCAATCATGGATTAATGCTATAAAAAATAATTTTTTAGTTGGAACATACGAAGAACTTATTCCTACAGCAGATTTAGTTATAAATTTAACTCCTGATAAACAACATAATAATGTTGTTACATTATTACAGAAGTTTATGAAAAAAAATTCGATTCTTGGTTTTTCTCATGGATTTAATATTGTTGAATTTGGTCAATTAATACGTAAAGATATTACAGTGATTATGGTTGCTCCTAAATGTCCAGGAACAGAAGTACGAGAAGAATACAAAAGAGGTTTTGGCGTTCCTGCTTTAATTGCTGTTCATTCTGAAAACGATCCACATAATATTGGATTTGAAACAGCTAAATTTTGGGCTATTGCAATTGGAAGTCATCATGCTGGAATTTTATATTCATCTTTTATAGCAGAAGTAAAGTCAGATTTAATGGGAGAGCAAACTATTCTATGTGGAATATTACATGCTAGTTCTTTAGTATTTTATGAAAAATTAGTACTTGAAGGAAATGATCCAAATTATGCAGGAAAACTTATTCAATCAGGTTGGGAGGTAATTTCAGAATCTTTAAAACATGGAGGTATTACATTAATGTTAAATAGATTATCTAATACTGCAAAAATTAGAGCATGTGTGCTTTCAGATAAATTAAAGGTTATGTTTTTGCCATTGTTTAGAAAACATATGGATAACATTATTTCAGGAGAATTTTCTGAAACTATGATGTATGATTGGAAAAATAATGATGAAAAATTAAAAAAATGGAGATTAGATACACGTAATTCTAACTTTGAAAAATGTGGAAATTATGATCAAGAAATATTAGAACAGGAATATTTTGAAAATGGATTGTTAATGGTTGCTATATTGAAATGCGGAATTGAACTATCTTTTGAAATTATGATAGAAACAGGAATTAAAGAGGAATCTGCATATTATGAATCTTTACATGAATTACCTTTGATAGCTAATACTATTTCTCGAAAACGTTTATATGAAATGAATTTGGTAATATCTGATACTGCCGAATATGGAAGTTATTTGTTTTCACAATCAGCAGTACCTTTACTTAAAGAATTCGTACGTAAATTAAAACCAGGTGATTTAGGACAAAAGATTTCTAATTCAGTATTAGATAATATAACTTTAAATACAATTAATTATAAGATTGCAAGTCATCCTATAGAAATTATCGGGAGAAAATTAAGAAAATATATGAAAAAAAAACGACCTATTAAATTCAAATAAAAATTTTAAATGTTTTAAATGTTATTGATAATTTAAAATTTTATAATGAAAATGATATAACCTTAATTTTTTTAAAATGCATATTATTATATATTTTATGGATCTAAACATTAATCAAAATAAAGCTGTGAACTATGTTTCTGGCCCTTGTTTAGTTTTAGCTGGAGCTGGATCAGGAAAAACTCAAGTAATTATAAAAAAAATTGTTTACTTAATAAATGAATGTTATTTTAATCCAAATAATATTTTTGCGATTACTTTTACTAATAAAGCAGCAAATGAAATGAAAAATAGAATTTCTTGCTATTTATCTCAAAAAATTGCAAAAAAAATTACCGTTTCTACATTTCATTCATTAGGATTAGAAATTATCAAATCAGAATTAAGTCATTTTTCTATTAAATCTAATTTTTCAATTTTTGATGAACAAGATCAAATGACTGTTTTGAAAAATATTATAAAAAAAAATGATCAAGCATTTCTTAAAAAAATTCATAAAGTTATCTCTAATTGGAAAAATACACTAATAGATTTTCATAGTGCAAAGATAAACTCTAAATCTACTGTAGAAAAATTATATGCTCATTACTACGAATTATATCAATCATATCTTAAATCACATGATGTACTAGATTTTGATGATTTAGTTTTTTTGCCTGCATTGCTATTAAAAAAGAATAATTTTTTAAGATTAAAATGGGGAAAAAGAATAAAATACCTATTAGTAGATGAGTATCAAGATACTAATACTGTTCAATATGAATTAATAAAATTATTAAGTAGATATAATTCTAATTTTACATTAGTAGGAGATGATGATCAATCAATTTACTCTTGGAGAGGCGCGAGAGTACAAAATTTTACATTATTAAAAGTAGACTATCCAAAATTATATGTAATAAAATTAGAACATAATTATCGTTCTTCAAGAAGAATTTTAAAAGTTGCTAATTTCTTAATAAAAAATAATTTTCATATTTTTAAAAAAAAATTATTTTCTCAGTTAGAATACGGATCTTTTATTAATGTAATATCTTTAAAAAATGAAGAAGAAGAAGCTAAATTTGTATCTCAAAAAATATTATTTCATAAATTTCTGCATAATACTAAATACCGAGATTATGCTGTATTATATCGAAATAATAGTCAAGTAAAAATACTTGAAAAAATATTTGTAAACTTTAAAATTCCGCATTATATTGGTTCCAATTCTTCCTTTTTTTCACGACCTGAAATTAAACATTTATTATCTTATTTAAAATTAATACTTAATTTAAATAATGATATGGCGTTTTTGAAAATAGTTAACTTACCTCCTAGAGGAATAGGTAGTATTACATTAAATAAACTTAAAAATTGGAGCAAAAAAAGAAAACAAAGCTTATTTTGTTCTAGTTGTGACATCAATTTAAAAAATGTATTAACGCTTCGTAATTTTAATGCATTAAATAATTTTACAATGTTAATCATAAGATTGAAAGAAAGTATTTATTCTGAACCAAAAAAAATGTTAAGTAATTTTATTTTCGATATAAAATATGATCAATGGCTTTTAAAAACTGTTAAA
Source organism: Buchnera aphidicola (Nurudea yanoniella) (assembly GCA_039829995.1). Lineage (NCBI taxonomy): Bacteria > Pseudomonadati > Pseudomonadota > Gammaproteobacteria > Enterobacterales > Erwiniaceae > Buchnera > Buchnera aphidicola. The sequence continues at coordinate 596,618 of CP140036.1, read as the reverse complement.
AACGAAAAAATATATCAAAAAATTATAAAAAATATATATACATTATTAAATTGGATTTCTGAATTAATATGTAAGTATGATAATAAAGTTAATATGTTATTTGATATAATTACTCAATTCATTCTTAAAAATGAATTACACGATAAAAATATTAGTGAAGATAAAGTTCAATTAATGACATTACATGCTTCTAAGGGATTAGAATTTTCTTATGTATTTATAATAGGTATGGAGGAAGGAATTTTACCACATTATAATGCTATTCATCATAATGTTGATGAAGAAAGACGATTAGTTTATGTCGGAATAACTAGAGCGAAAAAAGAGCTTTTTTTAAGTTATTCTAGAATTCGTTTTCAATATGGAACAATGATTTATACTAAACCTAGTAGATTTTTATCAGAGTTACCTAAACATGATTTATTATGGTATACGAAAAACATTTAATATAAAATTTTGAGCTTTGAAAATATTTTTATACAGAAATTTTATGATAATTTTAAATAAAGTCTTTAAAATAATTTATAAATATTTACATTTTTACATATAAAATTTATTAATATAATGAAATCACATTTATTGAATTCTTGGCAAGGTTATATATGAAAGAAAATGTAATTAATGTTAATGAAGATAACTTTGATAAAAAAGTTTTAACTTCAAATACTTCTGTTTTAGTTGATTTTTGGGCAGATTGGTGTAATCCATGTAAAGTATTAATTCCTATCTTAGATGAAATTTCTATAGAATATAATAATCGCTTAATTATTGCGAAAGTAAATATTGATTCTAATTCTAATATTGCATTAAAATACTCTATTAAAAGTATTCCTACGTTACTATTATTCATACAAGGAAGATTAGTATTTACTAAAGTTGGTGTTTTATCTAAGCATCAGTTAAAAGAAATTTTAAATAATCATTTGGAATAAAAATCAAAAATGATAATTTTTAAAAATATTATTTTTGTGAAAATTATAGATTTAATACTGCCTTTATGGTAGTATTAAATGTTTCATATAGTTTTACATACTATCAATATTGGTTATTTTTTAATAGAATTTTATAATAATTATATTTTATATGTTAAATATCATTTCGAAATCGACTCTGATTTTACTAAGAACCTATCATTATGAATCTTACTGCATTAAAAAATATACCAGTTTCCGAATTAATTATTCTTGGTGATAATGCAGGGCTGGAAAATTTAGCGCGTATGAGAAAACAAGATATTATTTTTTCCATATTAAAACAACATGCAAAAAGTGGAGAAGATATATTTGGAGACGGTGTGTTAGAAATTTTACAAGATGGATTTGGTTTTTTACGTTCTTCTGATAGTTCATATTTAGCTGGTCCTGATGATATTTACGTTTCCCCTAGTCAAATTCGAAGATTTAATTTACGAACTGGTGATACTATTTCTGGGAAAATACGTCCTCCTAAGGAAGGTGAAAGGTATTTTGCATTGTTAAAAGTCAATGAAGTAAATTATGACAAACCAGAAAATGCAAGAAGTAAAATTTTATTTGAAAATTTAACTCCTTTACATGCTAATTCTCGTTTAAGAATGGAAAGAGGCAATGGTTCTACTGAAGATTTAACAGCTCGTGTATTAGATTTAGCATCTCCTATTGGAAGAGGACAAAGAGGGTTAATTGTTGCTCCACCCAAAGCAGGAAAAACCATGCTTTTGCAAAACATAGCGCAAAGCATTGCTTACAATCATCCTGATTGCGTTTTAATGGTTTTACTTATAGATGAACGACCAGAAGAAGTTACTGAAATGTGTAGATTAGTTAAAGGAGAAGTAGTAGCTTCTACGTTTGATGAACCCGCTTCTAGGCATGTACAAGTAGCAGAAATGGTAATAGAAAAAGCAAAAAGACTAGTAGAACATAAAAAGGATGTTATTATATTATTGGATTCTATTACAAGATTGGCAAGAGCTTATAATACAGTAGTTCCTGCATCGGGAAAAGTTTTAACTGGTGGAGTAGATGCAAATGCTTTACATAGACCGAAGCGATTTTTTGGTGCAGCACGAAATGTAGAAGAAGGCGGAAGTTTAACTATAATAGCTACAGCGTTAATTGATACAGGTTCAAAAATGGATGAAGTAATTTATGAAGAATTTAAAGGAACTGGAAATATGGAATTGCCTCTTTCACGAAAGATAGCAGAGAAACGTGTTTTTCCAGCAATTGATTATAATCGATCAGGAACAAGAAAAGAAGAACTTTTAACTCGTCCCGATGAACTACAAAAAATGTGGATTTTAAGAAAAATTATTCATCCTATGAGTGAAATTGATGCTATGGAATTTTTAATCAATAAATTAGCTATGACTAAAACTAATAGTGAATTTTTTGATATGATGAAACGATCTTAGTTTATCAAAACAATTATTTTTATTTTATAAGTAATATAGAATATTTTTATATTATATAGATTTTTGATTATTTTTTAAAAAAATTTATAACATATGTATATTATACATGATTAATATTTTAAAGAATTTATATGTAAAATGTTATTTTAGTAGATATTTTTTATAGTAAATTTTTAATTTTTGAAAATTAAAAATTTGTTATTTTAATATAATGAAATTATTAAAATGATTAAAAATATATAAAAAAAACTGGACATTATAAAGAAATACTCATAATATTAAATTGTGAAATATTTTTTGGAGCGTTCGTAGCTCAGTTGGATAGAGCGCTACCCTCCGAAGGTAGAGGTCTCAGGTTCAAGTCCTGTCGAACGCAATGGATAAATTAAAAAAATACATTAAACAAAGTTTTTATATTTTACATAATAATGGTGGCCATAGCTCAGTTGGTAGAGTCCTGGATTGTGATTCCAGATGTCATGGGTTCGAGCCCCATTGGTCACCCAAATATATTTGTTTATAATAAATTCTTAAATATATAATATCGGTGAGTAGCGCAGCTTGGTAGCGCAACTGGTTTGGGACCAGTAGGTCAGAGGTTCAAATCCTCTCTCACCGAAATTTTTCATAAAGCATGTTTTTATTTTTTATAAATTATTGAAAAATTTAAATTATTTTTTATAGTATTTTTTTTATATAGTTCATAGGGTCTATAATATATTTTTAAAATTTATATATTTTTATGTATTTTAAAAATATTTTTTTTTTAAAAATGAATATTTCTATTAAATATTTTTGTAAAACGTTCGAAATATCAATATAATATTTTTAATATAAGAATAATTAAACAATTAAATTGCTTATATTTTTAAAAATATTTAAAATGTATTACCGAATTAGATTGTTCTAAAAATGATTGTTCTAAAATTTTCCAAAATGTCTGTTTAGTGCGTATACAGATCCATTTATTTTTTTTATATTTAAAATGATATCCGAATTTTTTAGTAGCTAACCAGATTTGATGGATATTTTCTTTTTGATTGATAATTATTTTACTTTTATTTTCAAAAGTTATTACAATCATATTATGATGTATTTCGCAATCAACATCTAAGTTAGTACAACATCGTTCAATATTTTTTTCGACTAAAAGAAATAGTTTTTCAGATAAATTACAAAACTCAAAATTTTTCATCATATTTATTTCAAATAAGTATATTATTTTTAATTATATAACAATAATATTTTGGTAAAAAGTATGCAAGAAAAATCCTGAATTAAATTTTTTAATTATAAGAATGATATTTTAAAGAATGATATATAAGTATCATAATTGAATTTTTATTTTAAAATAGTATAATTTATTATGTTATAAAAAAATTAAGTAATTAAAATGTTAGTTAAAAAAAAAATAAAGTTTTCTAAAATGCATGGTTTAGAAAATGATTTTATAATTCTGGACAATACAAAAAACGATATTTTTTTAAAACCTGAAATAATAAGATATTTATCAAATAGATATACTGGTATTGGTTTTGATCAATTGTTACTTATAGAACGTTCAAAAATGAAAAACATTGATTTTCATTATAGAATTTTCAATGCAAATGGATTAGAAGTATTTCAATGTGGAAATGGAGCAAGATGTTTAGCGGTTTTTTTAAGTTTAAACAATTATACGAAAAAAAAAGTCATTTATGTAAGTACTAAAAATAGAATTATTGTTTTAAATTTATTACAAGATGGGAATATTTGTGTAGATATGGGAGTTCCGAATTTTAATCCAAAATATATTCCTTATTTAAATACTATTTCTAAAGAATATTATTCTATATTTATTTTAAAAAAACTTATAAAGTATTCTGTGGTTTCTATGGGAAATCCCCATTGTGTTATAATTACAAATAATGTAAAACAATATCCAGTAAAAAAAATCGGATCTATATTGAGTACACATAAATTATTTCCTAATGGAGTAAATGTAATTTTTATGGAAATTATTTCCGAAAAATATATTGTTCTTCGAGTGTACGAAAGAGGTGTTGGAGAAACTAGATCATGTGGTAGTGGTGCTTGTGCAGCCGTTGCAATTGGAATTAAAAATAATATGTTGTCGAATAAAGTAACTGTAGAATTATTAGGTGGAAAGTTAACAATTAATTGGAATGGAAATTTGAATAAATTATATATGATTGGTTCGGCTACACATGTTTATAATGGATATTTTTATATATAATATTTAGTATTTTAATTTTTTATTCCGTAAGTTATTTAAAAATAAAAATTTATATTTCATATTTTAATATGGCTATTTTGTATTTTTAACAATATTTTTATAAAAAATTTAGGATATTAATAAAATCTTTTTAACATAAGAATACTTAAAATATTAAATTACATATATTGTTTAAAAATATATTTTTATTGAAAGATTAGCTGATAAAAAACTTCTTATTTAGGTATATAAATGTGCAATTAAAAAAAGATATAGAGAACAAAAAAAAATATATAAAAAAAGGTACGGAAAATTTTTTTAAAATGACAATTGGATTATTTTTAGCTGGTTTTTCAACTTTTTCTATTTTATATTGTGTTCAACCTATTTTATTTGTTTTCTCAAAAAGTTTTTTTTTAACTCCTGCTGAAAGTAGTTTGTCTTTGTCTTCATCCACTGCTATGATGGCAATAGGAATGTTATTTACAGGTCCACTGTCAGATAAAATAGGAAGAAAAAAAGTTATGGCTAGTTCTTTACTATTAGCAGCTGTTTTAACTTTTTTGTGTTCTGAAATGAATACTTGGACAGGTATTATATTAATGAGATCACTCACAGGTTTGGCATTAAGTGGAGTGACAGCAATTGCTATGACATATCTTAGTGAAGAAGTGAATCCAAATGATTTATCACTATCTATGGGATTGTATATTAGCGGAAATACTATTGGTGGTTTCTTTGGAAGATTTTTAAGTAGTGTATTGGTACAAAATATATCTTGGAAAATAGTTTTAAAATGGATCAGTTTTTTATCTTTTTTTCTTTCAATATTGTTTTTATTTTTACTTCCAAATTCGAGAAATTTTCATTCTATTTCTTTACATCCTAAAAAAATTTTTTTTAGATTTTTTTTGCCATGGAAACATCCTGTTTTATCTAAGTTATTTGCCATGGGATTTATTTTAATGGGAAGTTTTATTACAGTTTTTAACTATATTGGATATAGATTATTATCATATCCATTTTTTTTAAGTCAAGACATTATAAGTACATTATCTGTAATTTACTTAGTAGGTGTATATAGTTCGCCAAAAGCAGGTATTCTTATTAAAAAATATAAAAAAAGTATGGTTTTATTGATATCCGTGATATTAATGATTTTTGGTATTATTATTTCAGAAGAAAATAAAATAATATTAATTTTTTTAGGTTTGTTTTTATTCTCAGCTGGATTTTTTTCAGCGCATTCAATTATTAGTACATGGATAGGTTTGTATTCTAAAAATGGTCAAGGTTATATTTCATCTATTTATTTATTTTCATATTATTTAGGATCTAGTGTTTTAGGAACAATAGGCGGATTTTTTTGGATTTTTCAAAAGTGGTTAGGAATTTCAATATTTTTAATAATAATTCTGCTTATTGGAATAATATTAGTAATTCAATTAAATAATTTGATTTCAAAAAATAAAAAAAACAACTTTTAGAATAGTATTCTTTTTATTTTTTGAAATTTTTAATTTTTAAATGTTTTTAAATCATTTTATTATCTATTATATAGCGATTCTTTTAAAATTTTGTTGAACTTAAATATGTATAACGACTAGAATATTATATCTTTTTTTTATCTAGTTTTTAAAGATAATAAATAAAATTCATATTTTATAGTGGTTTTAATGTTATGTCGCATTTTTCTGCCTACTTAAGTTATGATGATACTTTTTTGATTATTATTGCTTTTTTAATGATTTTATTATATGAAGTAATTAATGGTTTTCATGATTCTGCTAATGCTATAGCTACTGTGATTTGTACTCATACACTTAGATCAGAATTAGCTGTTATAACTTCAGGAATATTTAACTTTTTTGGAGTTATGTTTGGAGGATTAAGTGTAGCTTACGCTATTGTACATCTTCTTCCTATTGATTTGCTTCTGAATATTAATTCACTATATAGCTTGAAAGCTATTTTTTCTATGCTATTTGCTGCAATGTTATGGAATTTATGTACATGGATTCTAGGTTTACCTACTTCTAGTTCTCATACATTAATTGGAGCTATCATTGGAATTAATATTACTTATGCTTTAAGTAATAATTTGTCAATAGTTGATGTGTTTAATTTTAATAAATTATTAAATGTATTTCTATCTTTAATTATTTCTCCTCTTGTAGGGTTAATACTTGCTGGTTTTTTAGCTATTGTTTTAAAATTTTTTTTAAAGAATAATAAAAAAGATTATTGTATTAATGCAAATGTAAAAAATAAAAAAAACATTCGTCCTCCTTTTTTAGTTAAATTGATATTAATTTTGTCTTCTATGGGAGTTAGTTATTCACATGGGGCTAATGATGGCCAAAAAGGGATTGGATTAATTATGTTAGCTTTAATATGTATTTTTCCTTCAGGATATTTTATTAATTTAAATACTACTCAATATGATATTAATAAAGTTAAATATTCTATTTTTGATTTTCAACAATATTATATACATAACAAATCGTATTTAAAAAATAGCACTAATATTATAAAAAATTATATAAATAACATAGATCTAGTTAAACATTTAAAATTTGTAGATGAAAAAATTTTATTTATTTTGGATAATTCATATAAATCGTTAAAAGATATAATGAATTATAAAGAACTAAATGTTGATCAACGTTATAAATTACGTCAATCATTACTAGTTATTACTGAATTTATAGATATAATTAATTCACATTCTAATATTACATCTTACGATAAACATTTTTTAAATGATTTAAAAAAAAATTTATCATCTTCTATTGAATACGCACCAATTTGGATTATTGTATTAGTAGCACTTTCTTTGTCTCTTGGTACGTTGATAGGCTGGAAAAGAATAGTAACAACATTTGGAGAGAAAATTGGAAAAAAAGATATAACTTATATACAAGCTATATCATCTCAATTAACAGCTGCTATTTCCATAGGAACTGCTAGCTATACAGGTGTTCCAGTATCTACTACTCATATTATTTCATCTTCTATTACAGGTGCTATTTTGATTGACGGAGAGGGTATACAGACACGTACTATAAAAAATATAATTATCGCTTGGATATTAACATTTCCTGTTTCTATTATTTTATCTAGTTTTTTTTATTGGGTTAGTTTAAAATTGATTTATTAGGGTAAATAACATAAATTTGAATGAATTTTTATAAAAATAAGATTATTTGTTTGTTAATTTTAAATAATATTTTTTAAAAATTTTAAATTTTTTCAAATATATAAAATTTAATATTTATAATAAATATTTTTGTATAACAATTTCATATTTTTTGTAAAATTATTATAAGGAATTTATTTAATTGTTTTGTATAACAGTTTTTTAATTATTAAACTTTATTGTTTTATTTAAAAATATGATAGTATTATAAAAAATATGGTAAAGTAAGGTTGCAATATAATTTAAATAAAATTATAAAATGTTTATTTATGTAGTATAAAATAAGAAAAGATTATTAACTAGAATATAAGAGAATATAAATTCATTTTATATTTAAATTAATTTTAGAATTTCATGAAATTTTATATATTTCATTATTTTGTATATATTTCATAAAAAATCTAGTTATTTATATAATTAAAATAAATACATAATAATATAAATTTCAATAATTTCGAAAATTTTAAAAATTTTATTTTTCATTTAATGTATTTATTATGAATTTTAGAATATCTTTCTTGAAAACCATAAATTTTTTTTAAATAAATAAATTCATTTAAAATGTTTCTATAAAATAAAACATATTTGCATAAATTGATTAAAATATGTTGTTTAATGTGATATTTTAGTATTGTCTTTAAAGACAGTTAATATTTTAAAAACATTTAATTTTTTATAAGCTTAAAATATTTTTTAACAAAATGAATTATAAAACTTGACTAAATAATAGAATTAAAGTAAAAAGAATTAACGAAAAATAGAGGACGCAATATTATGTCATCAATGTCAGTTGTAGATGGTGTACAACTTGTAGATGTAAATAAACAAATAATCCCTCAAGATATTTCACAAAATAAAAACGAAGACGATGTTTTATCTTCTGATGAAAGAAATAAAATTCGATATTCTATGTCTAAAGACAATTTAAGTGTTGTATATCCTGATTTTCCTAATAATCAAGTTATAGATTTTCAGGTGGGACCTGTTATCAATGATAATTTTTCATTAACGACAGAGGATGTAGATAGAATAAATCAAATAAAAAATTTTTCATCATATTTCATTCCTACTTATACTTTTTTTAAAGATAAATTACCGTCATTTGCTTTGCAAGATTTGCCACAGTTTAACTTTACTCCTTTAGTAAGTTTCTTCGATTCTGTATTAAATACAACTTCAGATACTTGTGCATCAATTTATGATACAGGAGAAGTAATGTTTAATTCTACTGTAGGTTTTGTTAAAAATGCAGGAGAATCTGTATTTAATACTTCTATGGATATTGGAAAAAGTGTTGTTTCGACTGTTACTGGTTGGTACAATAGTATTACTTCAAATTCAGATGACAGTTCTAATGTTCAACCTGAAAATGCGATTACATCTAATGAAATTGTTCAGCCTCAAGATAATCAAGATGAACAAATAGAAAATAAGGATTTTAAAAAACCTTATTGGTATCCTTTAAATAAACTGAATGACAGTAGTTCTCAAATACCTCCTGGAAAAAGATTTCAGAGTCATTTCAATGAATTAAGACATACTATAAAATTAGATAATAATTTTCTTTTCGAAGGAGAAAATTCTGTATTACAGGTTAATGGACAACAAGTTTCTAAGTTATCTCCAGAAGATATGTTGAATGATTTTAAGAAAGTATTACCAAATTTAGAATCAAGACAATTAGTTTCTTCGTATGCAAACCAAGATTTGTTTGCTCAGCCGTATATTGAATTATTTTCGCAACGTCCAGAATTAGCTAATTTAAAATTAAAAGATGTAAATATATCTTATGTAGTAGATGAATTGAACGATGGAAAATTTCAACTTGTTGCTACTAGCAAATCAAAGTTACATTCAAATTATGAAGTTGATGGAAAAAAATATGATTCATATGGAATACAAGCATCAATGATCCTTTCTAAGGATAAAATTCCAAATATAGAATATGTATACTTTTTAATGTAACAAGTTGGAAATTTTAAAGATATTTTTTAAAAAGTAAAATATATAAAATATAAAATTCAATAGAATATATTATATTTTCCTTAATTTAATATTTTGTAAAAGTTTGTGGAGTATATAAATTTTTATTTATATACTTCATTTTTTATATTGATAGAACAAAATCATCAAATTAAATGTTTTTCATAATATTAATAATTTTTAATATTTTTATATTTTTTTAATAAAGCATGATATACTGATTTTGGAACATATTTTTTTACATCACCGTTATATTTAGAGATTTCTTTTACTAATGTAGAAGAAATACAAGAGTATTCAAGTGATGAAAAAAATAACATGTGTTCTAATTTAGGATATAGTACTTTATTTGCACGAAACATATTTATCTCATATTCACAATCTAAAGATGATCGTATTCCGCGAATAACATAATTTGCATTTTCTTTTTTAGCAATATTAACTAATAAATTATTAAAATTAATTACTTTTTCAACAGATTTAAAATGTTTAGTAGTTATTTCTACTAATTTTTTTCTTTCTTGTATATTAAATAATGTTTTTTTATCAGAATTATTGAAAATAGCAATAATAATAATATTAAATATTTTCATTGCTCTAGTGATAATATTTAAGTGACCGTATGTAATTGGATCAAATGTACCAGGATAAATAGCTATTTTTTTCATGAGAATATTTTCACAGCTTTATTTATATAATTAATATAAATATATCTTAATTTTTACATTTATATATTGAATAGAGCATATATTGGTAAGTAAATTATATTAAAATTTATATTTTCGAAATGATTAGTGTCAAAGTAAGTTATTTATATAATGTGATTAGTCATAAACATTAGATTTTTCAATAATTATTAAATTTTTCATAATTAAAAAATAAATAAATAAATTAATTTATTGTATTTATTATAAAATAAATTTTACCAATAGTTTTCACTAGTTATTTGACCAGGTTTTTTTCGAAAATTTTTATTTAAATTTCTTTCTTCAATTAAAAATTTTTGTGTATTTCGAACCATGTTTGGATTTCCACACAACATAACATGACATGTATGTTTTTTAATTTTAATTCCTATTTTTTTTTCAAGAATATTATTTTTTAGTAATTCTGGAATTCTTCCGTATAGTGAAAATTTTGTAAATTCTCGACTAATAATAATTTGTATATATAATTTTCCTTGATATTCATCTTTTAGTTTTTTTATTAATGGAAGATATACTAGGTCATCACAATATCGAACTGCGTGTACAAGTATAATATTTTCGAATTTATCAGTATTTTCTTTACTCTGTAGTATGGATAAATAAGGCCCAATTCCTGTTCCAGTAGCATACATCCATAAATTTTTACATGAAGGAATTTCATTTAATGTAAAAAATCCGGAAGCTATTTTTTTTATCATTATTCTATCTTGATTTGATAAATTATATAATGTTGGAGTTAATTGTCCGTTTGGTATTAATACTATATAAAATTCTAAATTTTGATTGCTTGGTGCATTAATATATGAGTATGCTCGTTGAATACGTTCTCCATTTTTATTTAAATATGATAGTCGTGAAAATTGCCCAGGAATAAATGGATTAATAGATGCATTTAGGATTATACTAAATAAATTGTTTTTCCATTTTTTAATTTTTATTATTTTTGCTGTAGTCCAATCATTCACTATTGATATCCTCTTTTTTAAATTTTAACAGATTATTTTAAAAATTTTATTTTTTATTCAAAAGCTATAAAAATTTCTTATAAAAAGTAATAAATATGAAATTTATTATCAAAAGTAAAATTATACTTTTACAAAAGTTCATTCCTTATAATATTAATGTGATTAATGAAAATAAATGATATTTAATGAAATATATAAAATTCATTACATTAAAAAAAATATGAATTTAAGTTACTTATTATCTTATATTTTATCGTCTTAAAATAAAATATATTTTAATAATTTTTAAAATACCTATCTAAATAATTTAAAAAAATAAAAAAATTATATATTCATAATATTAATTATAATTGATTTTTTTGATTAAATAATAGCAGTAAAAATTTTTATTTAAATGTTTTAATATAAAAAAATATTTATTTTTATTTTAATATATCTTCTAATTTTTAATTTATTTTAGTGTATTAAAATAATTAGAATTTTATATTATAATTTCAGAATATCTAAAATATTAAAATAATTATTTCTTTATATTAAAATTTTAAACGAGTTATATATTATGATGGTATATAAAAAGTATTTTTATATTAGTATTATAAAACATTCAATATAAAAGTTTTTATAATTTTTTATTAAAAATTAAAATTTGGAATGAGATTAAATGAATAAACATTTTCAAGGAATAGATATTTTAGAAGTTGAAGCATGTTATCAACCTAATCCAACAGCCATCTTTCATCATATGTGTCACAAAAAAAGTAATACTTTGCTTTTAGAATCAGCGGAAATTAATAAGAAACGTAATTTAAAAAGTATGATGATTATAGATTCTGCACTGCGTATTTCTGCATTAAATCATATTGTTATATTAGAAGCATTAACAAAAAATGGAAAAAGTTTATTAAAAAATTTTATATCTTTTTTACCCAAGGGAGTTAAAATATTCTCATTTGAGAATAGTTTAAAACTTGAGTTTTATAAAAATTTAAAAGATACAGATGAAGATAAAAAATTACATAAATTATCTATATTTGATTCAATACGTTCATTAATACACAGTATTAAAAAAAATAAAGTTTTTAAATCTATGTTTTTTGGTGGATTATTTGCATATGATTTAGTTTCTAGTTTTGAAAATTTGCCGCAATTAAACTCTACTCAATCTTGTCCTGATTTTTGTTTTTATTTATCTGAAATTTTATTAATATTAGATCATAAAAAAAAGACTTGTTGTATACAAGCGAATTTATTTTCTTCTGATATATTAGAAAGGGATAAATTAAAATTTAAATTATTAAAAATAAAAAAAAAATTATCACAGATACTTCGTCCGATTAACGCTACGAAGTTGGAAAATATGGTACTAAAATGTAACAAAACTGACAAAGAATATCAAGATATTATTATACAAATACAAAAATCAATATTAATTGGAGAAGTTTTCCAAGTTGTTCCTTCTAGGAAATTTTATTTACCATGTGTTAATTCGTTGGCTGCTTATGATGTTTTAAAAAAAAATAATCCCAGTCCGTACATGTTTTTCATGCAAGATGCATCTTTTACTTTATTTGGAGCTTCTCCAGAAAGTTCTTTAAAATATGATACATTATCTAGACAAATTGAAATTTATCCTATTGCAGGTACGAGACCAAGAGGAAGAAAAAAAGATGGGTCTATAGATTTAGATTTAGATTCTAGGATAGAATTAGAAATGAGAACAAACCATAAAGAATTAGCTGAACATCTAATGTTAGTTGATTTAGCTAGGAATGATTTAGCTAAAATTTGTGATCCTGGTACTCGCTATGTAGCGAATTTAACACAAGTCGATAAATATTCTCATGTTATGCATTTAGTATCAAGAATAGTAGGAAAATTAAAGTCTAATTTAGATATATTTCATGCATATCAGGCGTGTATGAATATGGGAACATTGAGTGGTGCTCCTAAAGTTAGAGCTATGCAATTAATTGCTAGTATAGAGCAAGAAAAACGAGGTAGTTATGGGGGATCTATAGGATATTTTACTGAATCTGGATCATTAGATATGTGTATTGTAATTAGATCAGCATATGTTGAAAATAATATTGCTACTGTTCAAGTAGGAGCAGGAATAGTTTTAGATTCCATCCCTCATTTAGAAGTAGATGAAAGTAAAAATAAAGCTAAAGCAGTTTTACAAGCTATTGCAGAATCACATTTTTGTTCTTTAGAGCATATGTTATGAATGATATACTTTTATTAGATAATATTGATTCATTTACCTATAATTTAGTAGATCAATTTCGGATTAATGATTATAAAGTTTTTATTTATCGCAATACAGTTTCGATTGAAACAATTTTAAAAAAAATTTCTAAAATGCATAATCCTATTTTAGTATTATCTCCTGGTCCAGGAAATCCTGATAATGCAGGTTGTATGCCAAAATTGCTAAAATTAGTGAAAGGGAGAATTCCTATTATTGGAATTTGTTTAGGTCATCAAGCAATTGTGAAACTGTATGGAGGAGATGTGAAATATTCCGGGGAAATATTACATGGGAAAAGTTCTTTGATTAATCATGATAAAAAAGCTATGTTTTATAATATGCCTAACCCCCTTCCTGTAGCAAGATATCATTCTCTTGTTTGTAGTAATATTCCTGATGAATTAACTATTAATGCGTATTACAATAATATGGTAATGGCAGTTCGGAATAATAAAGAAAAAGTATGCGGTTTTCAATTTCATCCTGAATCTATATTAACTACTCGAGGTACAGAACTTTTAAAAAATGTTATGGATTGGATTTCAAAATAAATTAAATATTTTAGGGATAAATTTTAACTTTTAATTAGTAATAAAAGTCGTATATGTACTTAATATTTAATATTTTACATAATTTAATTATGTTAGATATTTTTTAAACTTTATTTAAATATTTTATTTAAAGCGAATTATATTAATAATTAAAGTTAACTATCTATGTTAATATTAATTTATAAAAAATTTTTTTATAATAAAAGGAACGTTTCAAATTCATAATGAGAAATTTTAATGTTATTAATTTTTTAATTTAAAATATTTATTCCAAATAATAAATAAGAACTTTTTATAATACATTAATATGTAATAAGGAAATAAATTAATGATTTTTGAAGTATTTTCTAAATTGGAAGAAAAAATACAACAAGCTGTTGATACTATTTTACTATTACAAATAGAATTGAAAGAACTTAAAAAAAAGAATGATGATCGAAAACAAGAAATTAATTCAATATTATTAAATGTAACACAAATAAAAGAAGAAAATAAAAAGTTACAAGAAGAAAAGAATGCTTGGAAAGATATGTTAAATGGATTATTAAATAAAATGAATAGTATATAATAGCTTCTTTAATTAATGTATTTTATATTAATATAATTTATTGTAAAACAATCGTAATAATTTAGCTAATTGTATTTTGTACATATAAAAGTTTTATAAAAAATTACAATATGACATAAAATTTTTATAAATATAAATCTGATATTAGTATAATAACTTTCCTATCTTTGCATTAAGATAGGAAAGAAGTTTGTTTTATGTAATCATAAAATCATTAAATTTGAAAAAATTTTATAAAATAAATCGATTTAAATCATTATTTAAAACTAAATTGTCTAATCGTTCACGAACATATTTTTCGTTTATATTGATTGTTAATTCGTTTTTATTTTCACTAGCACTAAATGAAATATCTTCCATAAGGTGTTCTAATACAGTATACAATCGGCGAGCTCCAATATTTTCTATAGATTCGTTAACTTTCCATGCTATTTCAGCAATATATCGAATACCTTCTTTAGTAAAGTTTATTTTAACTTTTTCTGTTTGTAATAAAGCTTTATATTGTACGGTGATTGATGCTTTAGGTTCTGTTAAAATTAGCTCGAAATCATCAATCGTTAATGCTTGCAATTCTACTCTAATTGGAAGACGGCCTTGTAATTCAGGAATTAAATCTGAAGGAGTAGAAATTTGGAACGCACCTGATGCGATAAATAAAATATGATCAGTTTTTACCATTCCATGTTTAGTAGAAATAGTACATCCTTCAATTAATGGCAATAAATCGCGTTGTACTCCTTCGCGTGAAATATCTGGACCAGTTGCATTTCTATTTTTACATATTTTATCTATTTCATCAATAAATACAATTCCATGTTGTTCTACGGCGTATATAGCTTCTTTTTTGAGTACTTCAGAATTAATTAATTTAATAGATTCTTCTTCTATTAATAATTTCATAGCATCTTTAATTTTTAATTTTCTAATGTTTTTTTTTCTTCCTCCTAAATTTTGAAATAATGATTGTAATTGATTAGTTAATTCTTCCATTCCAGGTGGAGCCATAATTTCTACGCCCATAGGTGTAGAAGCAATATTAATTTCGATTTCTTTTTCATCTAATTTTCCTTCTCGTAATTTTTTTCTAAATAGTTGCATAGCAGCGATAGGTTGATTAGATTTTTCTGAATCTTTCCAGTTTTTTTCAATAGTGGGAACTAAAACGTTTAAAATTCTTTCTTCAGCTATTTCTTTTGCTTGTTCTTTATTTTTTTTAAAAGATTGTTTCCGTATCATTTTTATAGATAGGTCTGTTAAATCCCTAATAATTGAGTCAACTTCTTTACCTACATACCCTATTTCTGTAAATTTTGTAGCTTCTACTTTAATAAAAGGAGCATGAGCTAATGTTGCTAAGCGTCTTGCGATTTCTGTTTTTCCTACTCCAGTTGGTCCAATCATAAGAATGTTTTTTGGTGTTATTTCGTGTCTCAGCTCTTTATTAAGTTTCATACGACGCCAGCGATTTCGTAAAGCAATAGCTACTGCGCGTTTTGCTTTTTCTTGGCCGATTATGAATCGATTAAGTTCTTTCACTATTTCGCGAGGAGTCATGTTTGACATAAAAATCGTCCTTACTTTTTTGAAGTTAGTTCTTTAATTGTAAATACATTATTAGTATATATACAAATTTTAGAAGTAATTTTAAGTGCTGCTTCTACGATTTGTCTTGCATTCAGAGAAGTATTTTCTAACATTGCTTGTGCTGCTGCTTGTGCATAAGGTCCACCTGATCCGATAGCCATAAGATCATTTTCTGGTTGAATTACATCTCCATTTCCAGTTATAATGAACGATTTTCCTTTATCTGCTACTGCTAATAATGCTTCAAGTTTGCGTAATATTTTATCAGTTCGCCAATCTTTTGCGAGTTCTATAGCTGCTCGTTGCAAGTGGCCTTGATACATTAATAATTTTTTTTCAAATAATTCAAACAATGTAAATGCATCTGCTGTACTTCCAGCAAATCCTGCTATAACTTTGTCATGATATAACATTCTTACTTTTTTTACGTTACTTTTCATGATAGTATTACCTAATGTTGCTTGACCATCTCCTCCAATGACTACTTGTTTTTTTAATCGTACACTAAGAATTGTCGTCATAAAATATAACCCTCGTGTGAAGTATAATAATTTTTTCAATATTAAAGATAATATGTTAGTTGTTTTTAGATGTTTTGTAGATGTTATTTAGTATTATGTTTGAATTATATTTAGTAATAATTTTAAAAAATGCAAATATTACTTATATAAATTTTAATATTTATGTTATATATAATTTTTTAAAAAATAAAATTTATTAATTTTTAAAAAATTAAATTAATATGAATATAATGTAACATTTACGTACTTAGTACACTAAGAAAAATATCATTTTAAAAATTTTTTTAAATAGTTTTATGGTGGTAAGCAATAAAAAAATAAATTGTTTTTTTTAAATTAGAATTATATTATATATTTTTAATATGTAACGTAAATTTTTATTTTACATTTTGAAAATATTTATTTTAAATCTGTTGAAATTATCAATATTCTTGAGAGTTGTGATTTTTTTATTATAAAGTATTCAATATTGTTAAATAAATATTGCATAAAGGTATGTTATTAGAAAATAATATTAATTTATATCATATATGAAACATATAATATTGTGGTAAATTTTAGTGAAGTAATACATCGAGATATTATTATTTTTAATAACATATTTTAATATAATATTTTTGTTTTTTTAAATCTAAAAACATAAATATTTTATAAAAATAACATTTATTTTAAACAAGATATTTTGACAGTTATTTTAAAGAGTGTATATTGATTGATTTTTACATTCTTAAAAATATTGAATAGTTTTTTTTAAGGAAATAGTGTAAATTAATATATTTTAAAATTGAAATATATTAACAATGTATTTATTTTGAAATTTGTTTTTATATGTTTTAAGTCTTTTATAACGCAAATAAAATATTTATTAATATTTTTATGATTATGTGCAAATTTTATTTTAATTTAAAATTAGAAGGATTTATGAAAAAAGGTATTCATCCTAATTATTCTCAAATATCTGTTATATGTTCGTGCGGAAATTTTATTAAAACATTTTCTACTTTATGTAAGGATATCAGTATTGATGTATGTTCAAAATGTCATCCTTTTTATACTGGCAAGCAGAGATTAGCAGATACTGGTGGACGTATTGAAAAATTTAATAAAAAATTTAACATCGGTAATGATACATGAATTAAGTTTTTAAGTTTTAATATTATAATATATACATAAATGTTTTTGATATTTTATTATTCTTATCCAATACATAAAAATTAAATTTTCATTTTATATAATGTATTTTCATAAATTTAAAATATTAAAAATATATAGTTTTTAGTTAATTAATTTTTTTAATATTTTTTAAAAATAAATATCTTTGAATTGTTCTGTATATAATATTGTAAAAAATATTTTTTTAATCCGAGGTATATGGAATTTACTAGAATTTTTTGATAAAATTTGTTATTTAATTTTTTCTCGTCTTTTTTATTACTTATAAATCCTGTTTCGATTAATATAGATGGAAAGTCTGGAGATTTTAATATTCCGAAACTAGCATTTTTAGGATTAGATTGATGCAATAATTTAATATTTTTAAGTTCTTTAATGATTTTTTTTGCTAATAAATATCCCGATTGTTTTGCAATTTTAAATTTTGCATTTAACAACGATATATTTTTCCTATACTTTTTATGTTTTATAAAGATGTATTTTTTTGATAAATTAATGACTTCATGTTTGATTCTTTTTTTAGACAAAATCCATATAGAAAATCCAGAGATTTTTGGATTTTTAAACGAATTGGCATGGATAGAAATAAGAACATTAGCATGATTTTTTTTAGATATTTCAATTCTTTTTGAAATTGATAAATAATAGTTTCCTTTTCGAATCATTATTGCTTGAAATATTTTTGAATTGTTCAATTTTTTTTCTAATCTTTGAGATATTAGAAAATTTATATTTTTTTCTTTAGTGTTATTAATTCCAATTGCACCAGGATCTTGACCGCCATGTCCTGCATCTATAGCAATAATAATTTTTTTTTTTAAATTATGAAAAACTTTTTTTTTATTTTTTTTTTTTATAAAATTATGAAAAATTTCAGTTGTTTTTTGTTTTTTCTTTTTGTTAAAATTTTTTGCAAGAAATTTTTTTTTAAAGTATGAAAAGAATTATAGTTATATAAAAAAATTTTATTTTTTTTATCAAAAATATTTTTTTTATCTTTATATATTGAACAAAAATTTAGAATTTTTGAAGAAAAACAAGAAATATTTAAATAAATTGAACTAAATAAAAAAAATAGTATATGCATAAAATAACGTAACATATATTTCCTTTTAAATATTAAAAATCAAACTTAGATGAATATTTAATTAGTTTAAAAATTAAATTATATACAATTAAAAATTATATTATGTTTTCATATTTATGAGATAAGCGGGAAACGAGATTTGAACTCGTGGCCTCAACCTTGGCAAGGTTGCGCTCTACCAACTGAGCTATTCCCGCATAGCCATCAACTTTATTATAAAATTAAGAAAAATTCAAGTATTAATTACACAATAATATATCTTGCAAAAGAATATTCCAATTGATTACATTGATATTGATTATTCAATATTAAACCAATTTTTGCGATAATATTTTAATTCATTGATTGATTCGTATAAATCTTTCAATGCTTGATGATTATTTTTTTTTTTTAATTTTTTATATAATTTAGGATTCCATCGTATAGCTAGTTCTTTTATAGTGCTAACATCTATTTGTCTATAATGAAAATATTTTTCTAAAGTAGGCATATATTTAAATAAAAATTGCCTGTCTTTGCTTATGGTATTTCCACACATAGGAGATGTATTTTTAGGTACCCATTTTTTCAAAAAAGAAATAGTTTTCATTTCGGCTAATTTTTCATTATATGAACTTTTATGTATTCGATTAACTAATCCATTGTTATAATGAATTTTTTGATTCCAATTATTCATTAATTTTAGATGGTCATGATTTTGAAATATTGCTATAGTTGGGCCAATAGATAATATTTTTAATTCTTCATTTGTAATTAATGTAGAAATTTCAATAATTTTATGTATTTTTGGATTTAAACCTGTCATTTCTAAGTCAATCCATATTAAATTATTTTTTTTTATTTTCATTTTTTATTTTAAATTAGAATATTTAATTGAATTTTTAGTTGGTTCTAAGAAATAAATTTCGATTTTTACGTTGAAATTATGTGTATAAAATTATTTAAATTATTATTTTTAATATATAGAAATTTTAATATTATTAATAAATAATATAATGATAAAGAATTTTAGACGAATATTTTACAAAAAGATATTGATGTCTTGTATTGAAATATAGTGAAAATTTAAAAAGTATTTTTTACATAACATTAAATTATGTCTTATTATAGATAGTTCTTTAAATCGCGAAGATTAAATATATTAAACTTGTATTATTAAAAAGTTGTACATGTTAATTTTTTATTTTTATCAAAAAATAATACAATATTTTTTTAAATAGTATTTAATGATTTTATAACTTAACTTAATTTTTATCATTATGAAAAAAATAGTAGCAGTATGTTTTATAAAAATAAAATATTCATTTAATGTTTTTATCTTAATTTAATGTGAGTTTTTATGAAAAATATTAATCCAGTGAAAACAAATTCATGGAAAAATTTAAAAAAACATTTTCATGAAATAAAACATTTACATATGAAAGATCTATTTATCCAGGATAAAGATCGATTTTCAAAATTTTCTATAAATTTTAATGATAAGATATTAGTAGATTTTTCTAAAAACAGAATTACTAGTAGTACAATTTCGAAATTATTAATGTTAGCAAAAGAAGCAGATTTATTTAATGCAATTCAATATATGTTTAGCGGAGAAAAAATTAATTGCACTGAAGATCGTTCTGTATTGCATACAGCATTAAGGAACAGTAGTGATACTTCCATTATTTATAATGATGAAGATATTATGATAGATATAAAAAAAGTTCTTAGAAAAATGAAGTCTGTTTCGCAATTGATTATTAATGGAATATGGAAAGGGTGTACAGGAAAATCGATCACTGATGTAGTAAATATTGGAATTGGAGGATCAGATCTAGGTCCTTCTATGATAGTTCAAGCATTGAAGACTTGTAGAAATCATTTAAAAATACATTTTGTGTCTAATATGGATGGTTCACATATTTCTAATGTTTTAGAAAAAATCCACCCGGAAACAACTTTATTTTTAGTTGTTTCTAAAACATTTACCACTCAGGAAACAATTACAAATGCTAATACAGCTAAACAATGGATGAAAAAATATTTTCATACTGAAAATTTTTTAAATTATCATTTTATTGGAATATCCACGAATATAAAAAATGTTATTAATTTTGGTATTAAACCAGACAATATATTTTTATTTTGGAATTGGGTTGGAGGACGTTATTCATTGTGGTCTTCTGTAGGATTTTCTATTGTCCTAGCTATTGGATTTGAGAATTTTTTACTTCTTTTGAATGGAGCTCATGCAATGGACCAACACTATTTAAATACCACCGCGAGTAAAAATATACCTATTTTATTAGCATTAATAGGGATTTGGTATAATAATTTTTTCTTGTCCGAGACAGAAGCGATTTTACCTTATGATCAAAATATGTCTCGTTTTCCAGCATTTCTTCAACAAACTAATATGGAATCTAACGGAAAAAATATTGATAGAAATGGATGTCCTGTAACTTGGCAAACTGGCCCAATTATTTGGGGAGAACCGGGTACTAATGGACAACATGCATTTTATCAATTATTACATCAAGGCACTAAATTAATTCCTTGTGATTTTATAGCTTCTGTTCATCCTAATAATAGCTTTTTAGATAATCACCATGTTCAGTTGCTTTCTCATTTTTTTTCACAAACTAGAGCATTAGCGTTTGGAAATACTTCGAATAATTTACACAAAAATATAGAAAATATTACTCATGAATCTAAAACAGTATTTAATGTGTCTCCTTACAAAATGTTTGAAGGAAATAGACCTAGTAATTCTATTTTTTTATATAAAGTAGATCCTTATAATTTAGGTGCTTTAATTGCATTATATGAGCATAAAGTATTTACACAAGGTGTGATATTTAATATTTTTACGTTTGATCAATGGGGTGTAGAATTGGGAAAAAATCTTGCAAAATCTATTTCGTCTACTTTAACTGATGATTCAAAAGAAACTAAATATGATTCATCTACTAATGGATTAATCAATTTTTATAAATTATTGCGTTAATTATATATATTTTGTTTTTTTAAATAGATTTTATTGTAATGAAAAAATTTGCAGTTATATAATATATAACGTTATTTTCCAATTTTTAAATAAAAGGATTTCTAAATATATTCTAAAAATTTCTCTACTTTTGAGATAATAAAATAATTAAAAAGAAATTAAAATTTTGAAAAATGTTGTTATGTTAATTTTTCATATTTAGCATATATAATAATACAATAAATATTTTTTTTTATAAAGGAATTAGTTAAGGTTATAACATGATAAAAATTTTTTAAAACAATATTTTATATTATATTTTTATACATTGTCTTTTTAAAATAGTTATTTTATGAATTGGATTAATGAAGTAAGGAAAAAGTATGTCAATGTTAATAAAAGTTAAAATTCAAAATATTGGTCGATTTTTAAGCAATATGATCATACCAAATATTAGTGCTTTTATTGCATGGGGGTTAATTAGTGGTCTATTTCTTAATTTTGGATGGATTCCAAATGAAAATTTAGAAAAAATAGTCAATCCAATGATAATTTATCTTTTTCCAATTTTAATTGCTAGTACTGGTGGACAATTAATACATGGGAAACGAGGTGCTATTGTTGGAAGTATAGCTATAATAGGAGCTATAGTTAATACTACTTTGCCTATGTTATTGGGTGCTATGATTATTGGACCTTTAGGAGGATGGTTCATTAGATGGTTTGACAATGTGATTAAAAACAAAGTTACTAGTAGTTTTGAAATGTTAGTAAATAATTTTTCTGCTGGAATTATTGGAATATTTTTATCGATAATATCTTTTTTTATTATAGGACCGATCATTGAAGAGTTTTCTAATATTTTAGAATATGGTGTTAGTGTAATAGTAAAACATAATTGTTTGCCTCTAATTGCATTTTTTATTGAACCAGCAAAAATATTATTTTTGAATAATGCCATCAATCATGGAATTTTTTCTTCTTTAGGTATGCAAGAAGTAGATATATTTAAAAAATCTATTTTCTTTTTAATTGAATCTAATCCCGGTCCAGGAATTGGTGTTCTTATAGCATTATTTTTTTTAGAATACAATAATGAAAATGTTAAATCAGGTTTAAGAAATGCTATTATTATTCAATTTTTAGGTGGTATTCATGAAGTATATTTTCCTTACATTTTATTGAATCCAAGATTAATTATAGCTTTAATTTTAGGAAGTATGACTAATATATTTATATTAATGATTTTTGGTGGTGGATTAATTTCAACAGCTTCTCCTGGTTCTATTATATCTATTTTGGCTATGACACCAAAAAATTTATATATTATTAATATTTTTGCAATTATAATGTCATGTTTTATTTCATTTTTTATATCTTTAATAATATTGAAAGTGTTCAATAAGATGTATAAAAATAATATCACAGGAATACAGAAAAAATTTAAAAAAGATTGTACAAATTTCAGTAATAATATGAATTCATTAAATAATTGTCAATTTAATATTTTAAAAAAGATAAAAAAAATAACAGTTGCTTGTGATGCAGGAATGGGTTCTAGTGCAGTAGGTGCTGGAATATTACGAAAAGTATTAAATTCTTTAAATATTGACATTATTGTTGTAAATTCTTCTATAGATTCTATTCCTAATGATTCTGATTTAGTTATTACGCATAAAAATTTAACCGAAAGAGCAAAAATACAGCATCCCCAGTTTCAACATTTATCTTTAAACAATTTTTTGGATAATAATTTTTATAATGCATTAGGAAAAAATTTAATTAAATTTAATAAAAATAATATTAGTTTAATACATAAAAATTTTCTGAGAAAAGATTTTAATAACAATAGAAATATATTCTATTTTAAAAAAGAAAACATATTTTTAAATCAACAAGCTAAGAATAAAAAAGAAGCTATTAAATTTATAGGTAAACAATTAGTAAAACAAGGATATGTAAAAAAAGAATATATTGCAGCAATGCTAGAAAGAGAAAAAATTATGTCTACATGGTTAGGTGAATCAATTGCTTTGCCTCATGGAACTATAAAATCTAAAGATTCTATATTGAAAACAGGAGCAATTTTTTGCCAATTTCCTAATGGTGTACATTTTGGAGATCAGCCTGATGATATTGCATTTTTAGTAATAGGCATTGCTGCTCGTAATGATGAACATATTATGGTAGTCAGTAGTATTACACGAGTTTTAGATGATCATAAGATTATAAAAATTTTATCTCATACTAATGATGTAAATGATGTGCTAAAGTTATTTTCTTAGAATAATATATAGTAATTTTAAAGTATTTTTTAAACATTTGTAAAAAATTGTTGTTTTTGCATGGATAATACAATATTATTTCATTTTGTAATTGTATGTTGGAAATAATCATGCAAGCATTACATTTTGGAGCTGGAAATATAGGTCGTGGATTTATTGGACAAATATTAGTAAATTCAGGATTTAATTTGTTTTTTTCTGACATTAATAAAAAAATTATTGATGCTATAAATTTTTTTAATGAATACAGTATTAAAATTTTAGGCGATAATTCATTTGTAGAAAAAGTAAAAAACGTACAAGCTATACATATTCATGATGATAAGATTTTATCTGTCATAGAAAATTCAGATATAATTACAACAGCAGTCGGAGTAAATACTGTTAATTCTTTAGCTAATATACTTGCAACGGGAATAATACAAAAAATACGGTCCGGGAAAAAAAAATTTTTAAACATCATGGCTTGTGAAAATGCTTTTCGTTGTAGTTCAGAATTAAAAAAACATGTATTATCTTTTTTACCAAAAAGATATCACCAATATTTAGAAGATAATATTGGATTTATAGATACTGTAGTAGACAGAATTGTTTTATCTGATATCAAAAATGATAATAATATATTATTGGTAGAAACAGAAGAATTTAAAGAATTTATCTGTGACATTAATCAATTTAGAGGAAGTGTTCCTAATGTTTCAAATATGCAGTTGAGTACTAATTTAAATGCTTATAGTGAAAGAAAGTTGTTTACTTTAAATACTGGGCATGTAATTACCGCATATGTAGGTTTGATATATGGATATACAAATGTATTTGATGCTATTTCAGATAAATTTATATATGACATAGTATATGGAGCAATGTGCGAAAGTGGTAATGTTTTAATATCACGATATAATTTTGAAAAAATTATACATGATAAATATATTCGTGCTATTTTATTTAGATTTAAGAATCCTTATTTATCAGATGATTTAAAAAGAGTAGGTCGAAATCCTTTGAGAAAATTACAGAAAAACGATCGTTTAATAAAACCACTTTTGGGAACTTTAGAATATCATTTTTCTAATATTAATTTAGTAAAAGGTATTGCAGCTGCATTATGTTATACGAATATTGATGATAATGAAGCAATAAAATTAAATGATTTAATTAAAAATAAAGGTGTAGATCATGTTTTATTAAATATTAGTTGTTTATGTGCAAAATCATCTATTATACATTTAATAAAAAAGCATTTTTATTTATTTAAAAAAAAAATATGTATTTAAGAATATTAATACATATGTATTTAATTTGTTTGATAGATTTTTTAAATTGATTTTATTAATTTAGATATTTATTACTTGAAGAATCTATTTTATGTATATTCGTATATTACCTAAAACAGTATCAGATTATATCTCTGCTGGAGAAATAATCCATCATCCAGCATCTGTTGTAAAAGAACTTATGGAAAATAGTATAGATGCTGATTCTACACGCATTCATATTAATATTGAAAAAGGTGGAATGCATTCAATTAGTATTAATGATAATGGAAATGGAATTAGAAAAAAAGACTTAATTTTATCATTGACTCGTTATGCAACTAGTAAAATTTATTCTATACAAGATTTAGCATTTATTACTACTCTTGGATTTCGTGGTGAAGCTTTAGCTAGTATTCGTTCAGTATCTCGATTAAAATTATTTTCTCGTCATTATTTAGAAAAAATAGGATGGAGTATAATTTCTAATGGGAAAAATATAGATCAATTACTACATCCAGTAGCACATCCTAAAGGTACTACATTAATAGTTTCAGATTTATTTTTCAATAAACCTATTCGTAAAAAATGTTTTCAATCTGAATATTATGAATTTATGAAAATTGATGAAGTAGTGCGACGTCTTTCTTTATCTAAGAATCAAGTTAGTGTTAGTTTAAAACATAATAAAAAACTAATTCGGTATTATCGTGCATCTCATAATGATATAGAAAAAAAAAATAGAATTAATGTTATTTGTGGTTTTTCGTTTATTGAGAAATCTGTATTAATTAACAATTTTTACAAAAATATGAAAATTTTTGGATGGGTATATGTTCATACAAAAGAAAATTCAAAGAAATTCATTCAATATTGTTATATAAATAAACGTATAGTTTTTAACAAAACTATAAATCATGCTATTTTTCAAGCAGTAAAAGAAATATATACAAATATATATAAAATTTCTTACATTTTATATTTTACAATTAGTTCTAATGAATTAGATATTAATATACATCCTAAAAAAAACGAAATAAATATTTTTCACAAACGTATAGTACATGGTTTTATATATCAATCTATTTTATTTTCAATAAAAACAATAAGTGTTTCTTCGAATTTTTCTGGAACATCTGCATGGATTTTAAAAAATAAATCTAGTTCAGGTTCAAATGCATTTTCAAAAAAACGTGATAAAAAGTCAATTTTAGAAGAAACTAATCTTTCTAATTTTAAATCAAATTTAAAAAGTATAGTTTATAAAAATTTTGGTGATAGTGATATTTTTGATAAATTTTTTTCAAAAAAGTATCCTACTATATTTGGAAATTTTTTAGTTGTTATAAATAAATGTTATTTATTAACTGAAAAATGTGGAAAATTAGTTGTTCTTTCTTTACCTATGGCAAAACGTTTGATATATAAATCTAAATTAGAATGTGGAATAAAAAACTATAACATTCCACTAAAACATTTTGAAAATCCTATTTATATCATTGTTAATAAAATTCAACATAAATTTTTGAGTGTATATAAAAAATCATTTTCCCGTATCGGATTGAACTATTCTCTTTCTTCAAATTCAGTTAAATTATGTTCTGTTCCTTATATTCTCATTGATCAAGATTTTAATAGTATTATTACAAATATATTAAATTATTTTATACATGCAAAAGAAGTAAATTGGTCTGAACTGATTGAAATTATTTCTAATAGTATTGAAATTAATATTTCACATTGGGATAATTTGCAAATTATAGTTTTATTTTCGGAATTTAAAAAATATTGTAAAAATTTTATAAACAATCCTCTTCCAAGTCTTTTACAATTTATTGATATTAATCATGCTTTAAGTTTATTAAAAATATGACTGTGAAAAATATAAATTTAAAAAATCCATTTGTAATATTTATTATGGGTCCCACTGCATGTGGAAAAAGTTTACTTGCATCTAAATTAAGAGAATTAATACCTATTGAATTAATTAGTGTAGATTCAGCATTAATTTATCGTGGAATGAATATAGGAACTGCAAAACCTACGCAATTAGAATTATTTCATAATCCATATCACTTAATTAATATTAAAGATCCTGTAGAAAGATATTCTGTTAATGAATTTCAACGTAATGCTTTGAAGGCAATAAAATATATTATTTCTTTAGGAAAAATTCCTTTGCTAGTTGGAGGAACTATGTTTTATTTTAAAGTTTTATTAGAAGGCTTGCCACAATTGCCATCGTCGAATTATAATGTGCGTTTACATTTGTATTCAATGAAAGAACGTAAAAATTTTTTATATGAAAAACTAAAAAAAATTGATATTGAATCGTCGAAAAGAATTCATCCTAATGATATACAAAGAATTGTACGAGCTTTAGAAATATTTTATACATCTGGAAAAACACTAACGGAATTAACAAAATTCAAAAGTTATACATTTCCATATAAAGTAATTCAATTTTCAGTTATACCATATAGTAAAAGTTGGTTAAAAAATAATATATCCGTTCGTTTTTATAAAATGTTATCATTAGGTTTTCAAGATGAAGTAAAATATTTTTTAAATCGTGGAGATTTAAACATTAATTTACCTTCCATGCGTTGTGTAGGATATAAACAAATGTGGAATTATCTTTCAAAAAATTTAAGTTATACTGACATGATACAAGAATCGATCTCTGCTACACAAAAATTAGCAAAAAATCAGTTAACATGGTTAAAAAATTGGAAAAATGTAAATGTATTAAAGAATTTCGGGAATATAGATACTCTAAGTAATAAAATAGTTGGAATTGTTAAGGCTACATATTTTTAAAAAATATCTTTATAATTTATTATATAAATTATTTAAATAATTTTTTACGTATATAAATATTATATACTAGTTTTAAGATGTAAAAGTTTTAAAATAAAAAGATTTATATTATTTTTATTTTTATTTTTATACTTAAATAAATTTTAAAAATAAAATATTTTCTTAATTTATGAAACTTTAAATTTATTTTTTAAAACTGATATTTTAAAAAATTAAATCAATATATTTAATGTAACTTAATTATTTCTAGTATATTTTTATATATTATTTATCAGTTTTTTAGATGATATTATGTTTTTGATTTTAGTAGTTTTTTTAATATATGATAGAATCACTTTAAATAAAAAATTATAAAAATTTTTTAAAGTAAAAAAATAGTAAATGAGGATAAAATGGTTTGGAATCGACCAAATAATAATGAACCTGAATTAGACCCTTGGAGTAATAAAAATCGAAATTCAGAAAAATTTAAAAATAAAAAATGTAATTTTTTTACTTTTATTGAATTAAAAAAATTTTTTGATTCATTTAAAATTACAAATAAATTTTCGCATAATAATTTTGTATTATTTAAATATATAAAAAGTCCTATAATTTTAATTTTTATAACAGTATTTTTTTCTTTAGTTATTAATGGTTTTTATACTATAAAAGAAGCGGAGCGTGGTGTAGTTACACGATTTGGAAAATTTAGTCATTTAGTAGGACCTGGTTTAAATTGGAAATTAGTATTTGTCGATAAGGTAGTTCCTATCGATGTTAAAACAGTTAAAGAGTTAGCCACATCAGGAGTCATGTTAACATCTGATGAAAATGTTGTTCGAGTGGAAATGAATGTACAATATCGTATCACGAATCCTGTACAATATTTATTTTCGGTAACTAATCCTGATGATAGTTTGCGAGAAGCTACTGATAGTGCTTTGCGAGGTGTAATAGGTCATTCTACTATGAGTCGAATTTTAACTGAAGGTCGAACCATAATTAGAAGTGATACTCAACAAGAAATTGAAGAAACAATAAATCCTTATAAAATGGGAATTACTATATTAGATGTAAATTTTCAAACAGCTAGACCACCTGAAGAAGTAAAATCTGCTTTTGATGATGCTATTGCAGCTAGAGAAAATAGAGAACAATATATTCGAGAAGCGGAAGCATATGTCAATGAAGTACGACCGAAAGCAAATGGTACAGCACAACGTATTTTAGAAGAAGCAAGAGCTTATAAATCTCGTGTAATATCGGAAGCTAAAGGAGAAGTCATTCGATTTTTAAAGATATTACCTTGGTATAAGTTCGCGAAGAAAATCACTATAGAAAGATTATATATTGAATCTATGGAAAAAATATTCAGTAATGTTAAGAAAATATTAATTAATGATAATACACTTTTAGTATCTTTAGATGGTTCAATTGTAAAAAGAAATGAATTATCTAAGCCTTCCAATTTTATTGATAAGAATTCTTCTTTAAGTCATACGTCTATTTCAAAAAAAGAAGATAATGAGGGATTTTCTTCAAATATATCTAAAAAAAGATGAGATAGATTTAAAGATAACTAATTCTGTTAGAGTTGATTTTTTTAGAAGAGGATTATAATGAGTAAAGTTTTTTCAATATTTTTTAGCACAATATTAGTTTTTTTATTTTTGTGTTTATTTGTTATTCAGGAAGGACAAAAAGGTATTTTATTGCGTTTTGGAAAGGTGTTACGTAATAATCAAAGTCAGCCTATAGTATATAATCCTGGTTTATATATTAAATTTCCATTAATTGATAAAATAAAAGTTTTAGATTCTAGAATTCAAACTACAGACAATCAAGCTGATCGTTTTGTTACAAAAGAAAAAAAAGATTTAATTGTTGATTCATATATTAAATGGAAGATTGATGATTTTAGTCGATATTATTTAGCTACAGGAGGAGGAGATATATTGCAAGCAGAAATGCTATTAAAAAGAAAATTTAGTGATAGATTACGCTCTGAAATAGGTCGACTAAATGTAAAAGAAATTGTGACTGATTCTAGAGGTAGACTTACGACTGATGTAAAAGATTCTTTAAATACTGGTAGTGTCGGTTATATTTCTAAAAATTTTGTAAAAGAAAATAAACATATATTATTAGATACTAAAAATAATAAACAAAATGAAGTATTGATTAATACTAACAGTATGACTGAATTAGGTGTAAAAGTAATTGATGTACGTATTAAGCAAATCAATTTACCTGTGGAAGTATCTGATGCAATATATAATAGAATGAGGGCAGAACGTGAAGCAGTTGCAAGAAGTCAAAGATCAAAAGGTCAAGAAGAAGCGGAAAAGTTGAGAGCATTAGCCGATTATGAAGTTACTAAAGTGTTATCTGAAGCACAAAGACAAGCTTTAATTATAAGAGGAGAAGGAGAATCGGAAGTAGCTAAATTGTTTTCCCGTTCTTTTGAAAGAGAACCTATTTTTTACAGTTTTATTCGAAGTCTTCAGGCTTACGAAAATAGTTTTAAAAGTGGACAAGATATATTAATAATTAATCCAGATAATAATTATTTTTTTAAATATATGAAAAAGTTTTAGCAATATTTTTGTTTTTAAATTTTTCGATTAGAATAATAATTTTTATTATATTAGTATATACAATAAATAGGTATTTTAATGATAGAAAAAAATATAGTCATTGTTGGAGCGCAATGGGGAGATGAAGGAAAAGGGAAAATTATAGATTTCTTTGCAAAAGATGCAAATTATATAGTTCGATATCAAGGAGGACATAATGCGGGGCATACGTTAGTTGTTAACGGAAAAACAATTGTTTTACATATTTTACCGTCTGGAATTTTGCATAATAATACTATAGCTTTAATAGCAAATGGAGTTGTATTATCTCCTGAACATCTTATTAATGAAATTAATATGTTAGAAAAACATAATTATAATGTGAGGACTCGGATTATTGTGTCAGAGTTAGCTCATTTAGTGTTTGATTATCATATTTCAATGGATGTTGCTCGAGAAAAAAAATTAGGTAAACATTCTATTGGTACAACTAAAAGAGGTATTGGTCCGGCATACGAAGATAAAATAGCAAGGCGAGGATTGCGTTTAGGAGATTTACACGATTGGGAATATTTTTCTTGTAAATTAAAAGAAAATGTAGACTATTATAACTTTCAATTAGAAAAATTCTATAATTTTAAATGTGTTAGTTATGAAGATATTATTGATAAAATTTTTTTATTAAAAAATTATCTTATAAAAATTTCTGGTGATGTTTCTGAAATTTTGAAAAAATCTCAATGTGATAAAAAATTTACTATATTTGAAGGTGCTCAAGGAAGTTTGTTAGATATAGATCATGGAACATATCCATATGTTACTTCTTCTAGTAGTATATCTGGTAGTTTTTCTTTAGGTTCAGGTATAGGACCGTGTTATGTAAAAAATTTTATTGGAGTTGTTAAAGCATATTCTACTAGAGTAGGCAATGGTCCGTTTCCAACAGAAATTTTTGATGAATTAGATTCTTACTTATGTAAAAAAGGGAATGAATTTGGTGCAACTACAGGAAGAAAACGTCGTATTGGTTGGTTGGATACTGTATTACTCAAAAAATCTATAGAAATAAATTCATTTTCTCAGTTATGTTTAACAAAAATAGATGTATTAGATGGTTTGAAAGAAATAAAAATTTGTGTAGGTTATAAGAATAAAAATGGTAATGTTAGAAATGATAAAATTCCTCGTTTTTCAAAAGAATGGACTATGATAAGTCCTATTTACGAAGTGATAGAAGGTTGGAATAGTACAACTTCAGGAATTATTAATTTTGAACAATTACCTTATTATGCAAAAAAATTTATTTTTCGAATTGAAGAAATATTAGGTATTCCTATTAGTATAGTTTCTACTGGACCTAATAGAAGTGATACAATTATTCGATGCATATAATATTCACAGCTAGAATTAATAAAAAATCAATTCTAGCTGTGAATATTATATGCATCGAATAATTGGTAAGAATTAATATTTTAATAATATATTTTTAATGTAATATTTATATATTATTTTTAATATTTTATATTTTTATATTTTTTAAATTTTTATTTAATGTTGAATATTATTTTTTGTTACTGTATATTTGTAATATTTCTATTAGTATTTTTGTATTATTTAATATTATATAAATATAATGTTATTAAAAAGAATAGAATATAACAGAGGAATCTTTTATGAGACATTATGAAATAATATTTCTTATTCATCCTGATCATAGCGAACAGTTTCATAATATTATTGAAAATTATAAAAAGATCATTATTAATGATAATGGAAAAATTCATAGATTAGAAGATTGGGGTAAAAGGCAGTTAGCATATTCTATTAATAAATTACATAAAGCACATTATGTATTAATGAATATTGAAGTTTATCCTAATATAATAAAAGAATTATCAGATAAATTTAGATTTAATGACTTTATAATACGTAACATTATTATATGTGTTAAAAAACCTATAACTGAAGCATCTCCTATGATGTCTTCTCGAGAAGATAGAAACAAATAATTTTAAATATTATTCAAGTATTTTAATACACAATACTAAGGATTTTTTTATGATTCGTTATTTTCGTCGTCGAAAATTTTGCCGATTTACTGCTGATAAAATTCAAGAAATAGATTATAAAGATGTTTCTATTTTAAAAAGTTATATTACAGAAAGTGGAAAAATTGTTCCAAGTAGAATTACAGGTACTAAAGCAAAATATCAGCGTCAATTAGCGCGCGCTATTAAACGTGCTCGTTATCTTTCTTTACTTCCATATACAGATCAACAGCAATAGTATTAACAATAAGGTGTATTAATCGATGCAGAAGATCATTCTTTTAGTTAAAATAGAAAAATTAGGAAATTTCGGCGATATAATTAAAGTGAAATCAGGATATGCGAGAAATTTTTTAATTCCTTATAAAAAAGCTCTTTCAGCTACTAAATTCAATATTGAATCAGTATTAAAGAAAAAAATAGAACTAGAAGAAATATTGTTAGAAAAATTATCTTTAGCTAAATCTCGTATTCAAAAAATTCAAATTATTTCTCAACCAATAATTATTTATTCTAAATCACGTAAAGAAGGAAAATTATTTGGTTCTGTAGGTTCTCGCGATATTTCTGAAGTATTGTCTAAATTAAGTGGTATAGAAATTAAAAGAAGAGAAATATATCTTCCTAATGGTATTTTTCGAAAAACTGGAAAATATAATGTAATTTTTAGACCTCATAATGATGTCGAAACTGTTATTGTAATAAATATTTTATCTAAAGAGTAATAATAAAACTTCGTAGTAGTATAGTATATTGCAACTGTTTTATAAATTTTTAATAGAGTTTCGTCAAAAATTATAAAATATAATTTATAAAAATTTTAAATTTTTTAATATTAAAAGTGATAAAAAAATTAATATGAATAACAACATTGAAATAAAAATTTTAGACTCAAAAATAGGAACTAAATTTTCTTATCCTAATTATGTAACTTCAGGATCATCAGGTTTAGATTTAAGAGCTTGTATTGATTATAAAAGAGTTTTATTTCCTAATGACACTTTTTTATTACCTACTGGAATAGCTATACATATAAAAGATCCATTTATTTCTGCTTTAATTTTACCTAGATCAGGTTTAGGTCACAATCATGGAATTGTTCTTGGGAATTTAATAGGATTAATTGATTCTGATTACAAAGGACAAATTATGGTTTCTATTTGGAATAGAAGTAATAAAACTTTTGAAATAACTGTAGGCATGAGAATAGCTCAAATAGTTTTTCTTCCTATTATTAGACCTAATTTTAATTTTGTAGAAGATTTTACTACTAAAAATACAGAAAGAGAAGAAAAAGGATTTGGTCATTCAGGATTAGAATAATATTCTAAAATTTTTTAATGTATATTAAAAAATTTTTATTTTACGTAACTTCTAAAATCATTTTTTCTACATTTTCTAAATAATTAAATAGTATTTTTTTATTTTTTATATAATTTATAATATCATGTATTTTTATTATAGAAATTATTTTTACATTATGTTTTTTTTCTAAAATTTTTGAACTAGAATTTTGTTTCTTTCGTCTATCTAATGCTACTAAAATGCCAGATATTAAATTATTATTAGATATTTCATTGAATTGAATTGTATCAATTGCATTTTTTATAGATATTCCTGATGTAATTACATCATCTAATATAAGAATATTCTTTTTTTTTAGGTTACATCCGATAAAATTTCCATGTTCTCCATAATTTTTTATTTCTTTTCTATTGAAGCAATATGAAGTATTAATATTAAAATATTTTTTTAGCGCTATAGTAGCAGTTATTACGATGGGGATTCCTTTATATGCTATTCCAAATAATGCATTATAGTTAATTTGGCTCTCAATAATTTTTTTAGCGTAAAAAAAACCTAATTTTTCAAGATCATATCCTTTGTTAAAATGACTAAAGTTAAAGAAAAAAGAACTTGTCTCACCTGATTTTAACTTAAATTTACCAAATTTTAATATTTTTCTTGTAAAGCAAAATTGGATGAATTCTTGTTTCCAGTTTTTCATTTTATATTTTAAGTTTTAGATTATAAAATTTTAAAAAATAGTTTGATTAGATATTTGGCCCCTGCTGGATTTGAACCAGCGACCAAGCGATTATGAGTCGCTTGCTCTTACCACTGAGCTAAGGGGCCAGTAATTCTTTGGTATTATAATTATAAAATTATACATGTATTTTAATTAAAAATATATATTTTTTAAAATTTTAATTTGTTGACAAAGAAATGTTTTTTTGGTAGTATTCTATACTCCTCTGTAGTTCAGTTGGTAGAACGGCGGACTGTTAATCCGTATGTCACTGGTTCGAGTCCAGTCAGAGGAGAAGATATTTATATAATGATTTATACTTTTAAAACATATATTTTTATAATTTTAAAATTTTAATATTAAAAAGTGTACTATATTTTAAGATGCATTTTTAAATAATAACTTATAAATTTTACATTGAACAATTTTACTTTTTTATTTTATGATTACGAAACTTTCGGTATCCATACAGCTTTAGATAAGCCAGCTCAATTTGCTTGTATTCGTACTGATATAAATTTAAATATTGTTGATATTCCATTAGAATTTTATTGTTTTCCTCCTGCAGATTATCTCCCTGATCCTATGTCTATATTAGTTACTGGAATTTCTCCCAGTTATACGAAAAAATATGGTTTAAATGAATTTGAATTTTCAAATAAAATTCATAAACAATTTTCTAAACCGAATACGTGCATTATTGGTTATAATAATATTTATTTTGATGATGAAATTACGAGAAACATTTTTTACAGGAATTTTATTGATCCATATGAATGGAGTTGGAAAAGAAATAATTCTAGGTGGGATATTTTAGATGTATTACGTGCATGTTATGCGTTACGACCTAATGGCATAAATTGGCCTTTCAAAGAAAATTATAAAACTCCTAGTTTTAAATTATCTGATATATCAAAATCTAATAAAATAAAACATAACCAAGTACATAATGCCATTAGTGATGTAAAGGCTACTATTAAAGTAGCAAAATTATTAAAATGTAAGCAACCAAAATTATTTAATTATTTTTTTAAATACCGAAAAAAGAAAGAGTTATTTAAAATAATTGATATTGTAAACATTAAGCCATTAGTATATGTATCTAGATTTTTTGGTTCAATAAGAAGTAATATTAGTATTATTGCTCCCATTGCATGGAGTATTTATAATTCAAATGTTCTTATTGGTTTTGATTTAGTAAAAAATTTTGAAAATTTTTTAAAAAAATTTTTAGAAAGCACGGTTAAACATTTAAATTATAAAACACTTTTTGAGCAAGGAATCGTATTCATACATGTTAATCGTTGTCCAATATTAGCACCTATTAATGTTATTGATTTGAAAAAAATGTTAGAAATAGGAATTAATTATTCGTTGTATAGAAAGAATTTATTGTTGATACGAAGTAGTTTCTATTTAAAAAATAAAATAAAATATGTTAATAGAGATTTTGTTATATCAAAACAAAATAATGTAGATTTACAAATATACGATGGTTTTTTTAGTAATACAGAAAAAAAAATTATTAAAATTTTAAATGTATCTCTAAAAAATAATATTTTTGATAGAAATATATTTATTTCTAACAATAAAATAAAAAATCTCTTCATGCGCTGTATAGCTAGAAATTATCCTCATATGTTGAATGATAAAGAAAATTTTTTTTGGATGAAATATTGTAAAAAAGTACAAAATACAACTAATATACATGAATACACGAAGAATATTTTACATTTATTAAAATTAAATAAAAATAATTTTAAGAACATATTATTGTTAAAAGATTTACTGAGATATGTAAATCAATTCAGAAAAAATTTTTTTAGTTAATAGTTTTATAAAATTTTATTAATTTTTTAAACTAGTTAATAAAAAAATATGGATTTTATTTATTAAAAAATAATATGTATTTTAGATATTGAGTTTTTTAAATTTTTGAAATTTATATTTTTTAAATAGTTTTAATATAAATATATGATTGTTCTCAAACTTTGAAAAAAATACGATGTTTTGATTTTTTTTGTAATTGCATTTTTTTACTATATTGAATATATTGTTTGATATTTTTACATTAGAACTTACAATGTGGATTTTTTTAAAAAATATATTTTGAATTTCATTTTTTAAAAAATTAAAATGTGTGCAACCAATTATCACTGTATCAATTTTATTTTTTTTTGAAGACCATGGTTTGAGTATTTTATTGATTTGATTTTTATTGATTAAATTGCATTTCACTTTTTTTTCTGCTATTTTTACTAGTTTTTCATGATGTAATGTTTTCACAATAATTTTAGGGAGCAGTGACATAATTTTATTTTGAATATTATAATGATTAATAGTAGTTTTAGTGGCAAGTAATCCAATTATGTTAGTTTTAGTTAATGTAATAGCTTTTTTTATATCTGGTGTAATTCCAATTATTGGAAAATGAAAAATTTTTTTTAATGATGTTAAACTAGTAACGCTGATTGTATTGCATGCAAGTATTGCTATAGTAATATTAATATTTTTAGAAATTTTATTAATGATTTTTGAACATCTACTAAAGATAAGAGATTTTTTTTTATTTCCGTATGGAAAAAATTCATTATCAAATGCATAAACATAATTTATGTGAGGGAAATAATATTGTAGTTTTTTGTAAATCGATAATCCGCCTAATCCTGAATCAAATATTAAGATGTTACATATTTTTGTATTTGAATAATTAATTCTATTAATCATATTTTTATATATAATACTATTTCAGATTGTTTTTTATGTTTTTAATGAAAATATTGTATGTTTATAAGAAATTTTTTCTTTTTTTAATTGTGTTCTTGTTTTGAAAAAAGAAAGTTTATCATATTTTTTTCTAAAATTTTTCGATCATTATAATTTAACATATTTAATTTTTTTTCGTTTATAATTTTAGTTTGTTGAATGATCCATTTTTTCCATGCTATTTTCGAAATTTTTTTATAGATTTTTTTTCCTATTTCTCCTGGATAAGGAGGATTTTTTAAACCAATGGCATTTTTTTTTAAAAAATAGCAAAATATATTTTTTTTCATTTTAATTTATAATCCTATTATTTAATTTTTAAAAATGGGACGTATTATTTATAATTTTTTTTATAGGAGATGGTAATCCTATACGTTGAGGATTATTTTTATTGAACCATAAGTGTTTGTCAACTTCATTGATAGAAAATAAATTTTTTATTTGTATACTTATAGGAATACAAAAAAGTTGAATATGAGAAAGTTTATGTATAAACGTTGTAGATATTTTTTGATTTTTTATTTTAATTTTTTTATTTTTTATCCATTCTAAAATTTCTAATTGATTGGAAAATATTGGAAAACAATATAGTCCTTTCCATATTGTGCTTATTTTATTTTTACGTAAAAAAATTAAATTTTTGTATAAAATAATTAAAAAAAAGATAGTTTTTTTTGAGATTTTTTTTTGTGTAGTAATCGGATTTAATGTACTCCATTTTTTTTTAGAAAAATAAAAACATTTTTTGTTTAATGGACATATTTTGCAATTAGGTCTTGATCTTAAACAAATAAGGGATCCTAGATCCATTATAGCTTGATTAAACTTATTTGAATTATGTATTGGTGTTAATGATTCTATTATAGACCATAATTTTTTTTCAGAATTTTTTGCAGTATGTTCGTGCAGTTTAAAGTATCTTAATAGAATTCTTCTTATATTGCAATCAAGAATACATGCATGGAAATTAAATCCGAATGATAGGATAGCTCCTGCTGTAGTACGACCTATTCCTGGAAGTTTTACAATGTCAATAAAATTATTGGGAAATTTTCCTTTATAATTTTTTAAAATAATTTTAGCTGTGCTATGAACATTATGTGCTCTTGAATAATATCCTAAACCACTCCATACGTGAAGTATGTGATCTATAGTAGCATTAGCTAATATTTTAATGTTAGGAAAATTTTTTATAAATTTTTCGTAATATGGAATTACCGTTTTTACTTGTGTTTGTTGCAACATAATTTCTGATATCCATATATTATATGGATTTATATATTTTTTCCAAGGTAAATTTTTTCTCCCGTTTTCATGATACCAATTTAAAACTAATTGTGAAAATAATGTATTCATTTTAATATTTTATATATAATAATTGATTTTTTTGTAAATTTTTTATTTAATTATAGTGTAAAAATTTTGTTTATGTATGTTTTTGTATGAAATAATAATATGTATTGGTTTTTTAAGAAATAATATTTATAAATTCAGTTAAATTATTTTTTTAAAAATTTTTTGAATTTAATATATAACCAATTCACAAAAATATTTTTCTATATATTGTAAATTTTAAATTTTATTTAAATATTATTTAATAATACACTATATTTATGAATATACTTAATTTATTATAAAGTGATCGTATCAATTTTTAGATATTGTTGACATTTAAATATCATTTTATTTTATAAATAATTTTAAAAAAGAATCTAAAAATAGTTTTCCTTTTTTTGTTGTTTTCCAGTATTTTTTTGTTTCTATTAGATATTTTTGAGAAATAGATTTTTTAATTTCATTTTGAATGGTATATTCTTCAATACTAGTATATTTTTTAAAATTATTTTTAGGTATTTGTTCATATAATCTAAAATAATTGGAAAAAAATTCATATGGTAATTGATGTTTTGGGACAATATATTTTTTATATATATAATTTGTATACATAAATTTCTTAGGATTTTTTTCTTTTATAGTTCTAATAATATTTCCATTATTTTGTGTTATTTTTCCATGTGCTCCACAACCTATTCCAAGATAGTCTCCAAATCTCCAGTAGTTCAAGTTATGGCGACATTTATATTTTTTTTTAGAATATTCGGATATTGCATATTTTGTATATCCTGCTTTTTTTAATTTTTGTTCTCCTTTTTTGTACATATTCCACATAATATCATGATCAGGTAATTTTATTTTTTTATAATACAAAGAATTTTTAGGTTCTAGATAAAATGGATACCAGGAAATATGTTTTGAATTTAAATCAATTATTTTATTTAAATCTAGAAGAGACTTTTTTAAAGTTTGTTGAGGTAATCCATACATTAGATTTAAATTTACATTTTTAATTGTAAAATTTTTCAAATTTTTTAGTATTTTGAGTTGATTATTATTAACATTGTGTATTCCTATAGAAAATCGATTTATTCCAGAGTATTTATAATGTAAAAATTTATTAAGTTCTGATATTGTAGGATTTAATTCTATAGTTATTTCAGCACTTTTAGAAATAAGGATTATTTCTTTTATTGAGTCCAATAAATATTTAATAGATGTTTTTTTAAATAAACCTGGTGATCCTCCTCCAATGAAAATTGTTTCAATTTTTCTTTTTGAAGATAAAACAACATCATTTTTTAAATCTTGTAAAAGATGTTTGATATATTTATCTTCTTCAATTTTTCTGTTTTTTTGAAAAACATTAAAATCACAATACGAACATATTTTTTTACACCAAGGAATATGAATGTATAAACTTAATTTAGGTAAATTAGTCATTTTTTTTGAGGAAATACGTTTCTAACTTAAAAAGTTAATAAACAATTATAACGATATTTATTTTTTATAAGATATAAATTTCTTAAATTTATATTTAGTCAAAAATTTGTGATCCTATTCTTAATAATGTACTGCCTGAGAGTATTGCAGCTTTTATATCGTGACTAGTTCCAATTGAGATAGTATCTGCATAAGAATGCAAGTCTTTCATAATAGAAAAATATGGTTTTATATTTTTATATGATTTAATTTGATCATTATAATTAATGTGTTTATATGGCATTCCCATTATTCCTC
This sequence comes from Buchnera aphidicola (Nurudea yanoniella), assembly GCA_039829995.1. Taxonomy (NCBI): domain Bacteria; kingdom Pseudomonadati; phylum Pseudomonadota; class Gammaproteobacteria; order Enterobacterales; family Erwiniaceae; genus Buchnera; species Buchnera aphidicola. Next base: position 555,614 of record CP140036.1, on the reverse strand, counting down.
GTAAATTTAGGTTTTTTAAAATTAATATTTTTTTAATTAAAATTTTAAAATTTTTTATATTTATTTGAGATGTAATGTATTTGTTTCTAATATTTACTTGTATTAATACATTTAATTTTTTTTTGTTTTCAAAACAGTGTTTATCTAGAATTTTAGCTATTTTTTCGTTTTCTACAGTATGACACCAAGAGAAATTTTTAGCAATTATATGCGCTTTATTAGATTGAATTTGTCCAATAAAGTGCCATTTAATGTTTTGTAGTTTTTTAATTTTTAATAAACTTTCTTGTACATAGTTTTCTCCAAATTCACGTTGTTTGTATAATTTTGCTGTTTGTATTTCTGAAATAGAACGAAATTTACTAACAGCTAAAAGTCTTATATTTTGTTGAGAACATTCATATTTATTTTTTATATATGTGATTTTTTTTCTTATTTTTTTTAAATTTTTTAATATTTTTAACATAGACATTATTGTAATATAAAATTATTTTAAATATATTATTTTAATAGCAAATAAAAATATTATATAGTAGTAATATTGATTATTTCATGAAAATGCAATTTAAGAATTTATTTCAAAGACATCTTTTTTTGAAAATCATAACATGAGTAGAATTTTTGAAAATTTCAATATTTTAAAGTAATAATTATTTCATTGCAAATATTTTTAACTTTCAAATAATTTTTGTATTTAAAATTTTTAGAAATTTAAGTAATTTGAATAATTATACATATTTTACAAAAATGGTGTCTTAAAATGGTTTCACAATGCTGATTTTTAATTTTTTGAAAGTTTAAGTATTTATAAAATATAAGGAAATTTTCATTGCATATGAATCGAAAATATAAAATTTCTGTTCTACCAGGTGATGGTATTGGTCCAGAAGTGATGCGAGAAGGATATAAGATTTTACAAGTTCTTCGCCAAAATTTTAATATAGATATTCAAACACAAGAATATGATGTTGGAGGAATAGCAATAGATAAATATGGTACAGCATTACCACAAGATACGATAGATGGATGTAAAAATTCTGATGCTATTTTATTTGGTTCTGTTGGAGGTCCGAAATGGAACAAATTGCCTTCTTGTTTGCAACCAGAAAGGGCTGCTTTGCTTCCTTTAAGGAAATATTTCAATTTATTTGCAAATTTAAGACCTTCTCAATTATATCCTGGTTTAGAGCAGTTATCTCCTCTTCGTCCTGATATCATTAAAGGAGGATTTAATATTTTATGTGTACGGGAATTAACAAGTGGTATTTATTTTGGCATTCCAAAAGGTACAAGATATAAAAATTCTAGAAAATATTCGTTTGATACTGAATTATATTATGAATTCGAAATTGAAAGAATTGCCCATATAGCGTTTAAATTAGCATCAGGTAGAAAATGTAATCTTACTTCAATAGATAAAGCTAATGTATTGGATACTTCTGTATTGTGGAGAGAAACTGTCAATAAGGTAGCTATAAATTATCCACAAGTAAAATTGTCGCATTTATATATTGATAACGCTGTAATGAAAATCATTAGTGATCCAAAAAGTTTCGATGTGATTTTATGTTCTAATTTGTTTGGAGATATAATTTCTGATGAATGTGCAATTATTTCTGGATCTTTAGGATTGCTTCCATCTGCTAGTTTAAACGAGGAGGAATTTGGTTTATATGAACCAGCAGGTGGTTCAGCGCCTGATATTCAAGGAAAAAACGTAGCTAATCCTATTTCTTTAATTCTGTCTATAAGCTTGTTAATGAGATACAGTTTTAAATTAGATTTTATAGCAGATACTATTGATTCAGTAATATATGAAGTATTAAGTTTAGGCTATAGAACAAAGGATATATCGAATAGTAACTATAAATTTGTTAGTACTAGTGAAATCGGTGATGTTATCTCTAAATTGTTGTCTCGTAGAAAAACAAAATGAAAAAAACACTTTATCAAAAATTATTTGATTCACATATAGTATGCGAAAAAGAAGGTCAATCTCCAATTTTATATGTAGATTTGCATTTAGTGCATGAGGTTACTTCTCCTCAAGCATTTGAAGGAATGCGTTTAAAAAATAGAACACTAAGACAACCAAAAAAAACTTTTGCTACTATGGATCATAATGTTCCTACAGTTAGTAGAGATTTAAATTCAGCTACCAGTTTAGCTAAAAAACAAATGAATATATTACAAAAAAATTGTGAAGATTTTAATATTAAATTATTTAATATAGAAAATTTAAATCAAGGAATCATTCATGTTGTTGGTCCTGAGCAAGGTATGATTTTACCTGGGATGTTTATAGTATGTGGAGATTCTCATACTTCTACTCACGGGGCTTTTGGCACGTTATCATTTGGTATTGGAACATCTGAAGTTGAACATGTATTGTCTACACAAACGTTAAAACAAAATCGATTTAAAAATATGAATATAGAAGTAAATGGAAAAATAAGAGATGGAATAACTGCAAAGGATATAATTTTATATATAATTCGAAAATTAGGCGTATCTGGTGGTACTGGATATGTAATAGAATTTTCTGGAACTATAATTTCGGATTTAAGTATGGAAAGTAGAATGACTATGTGTAATATGGTAATAGAAATGGGCGCCAAATCAGGTATTATTGCTCCGGATTCAACCACTTTTAAATATTTAAAGCGAAAAAAATATTCTCCAAAAGGAAAAAATTGGGAAGATGCGTTATTTCATTGGAATTCTTTATATTCTGATAAAGAAGCGATTTTCAACAAAAAAGTTATATTAGATGTATCTTCTATTTCACCTCAAGTTACTTGGGGAACTAATCCTAGTCAAGTAATATCTATTGATGAAAAAATTCCAACTCTTAATTCATATAGTGATTTTTCTGAGAGAAGTAATGCAGAAAAATCTCTAAAATATATGGGACTAGAACCTGGAATGCTATTAAAAGATGTATTTATTGACAAAGTTTTTATTGGGTCTTGTACTAATTCTAGAATAGAGGATTTGCGTAATATAGCAAATATTGTTAAATATAAACGTGTAGCTAACACTGTTCAGGCTATTATTGTTCCTGGATCTGGTGTAGTAAAAAAACAAGCAGAAAAAGAAGGATTGGATAAAATTTTTATTCGTGCTGGATTTGAATGGCGATATCCTGGTTGTTCTATGTGCTTAGCTATGAATGGAGATCGTTTGAGTGATAAAGAGCGTTGTGCTTCAACTAGTAATAGGAATTTTGAAGGACGTCAAGGAAGAGGAGGAAGAACTCATTTAGTGAGTCCTATCATGGCTGCTGCTGCTGCAATTTTTGGTCGTTTTGTAGATGTTAGATATTTAATTTAGAAAAGAAATTTTACAAAAAATTTTAGGTAGGATATTAAAATGTCCAAATTTATTTTTCATACAGGGATTGTAGCACCCTTAGATATATCTAATATAGATACTGATGCAATTATTCCTAAGCAATTTTTACAAAAAGTTACTAAATCGGGATTTGGTAAGAATTTATTTCATAATTGGAGATATTTAGATGATGACGGAGATGTATTAAATTCTGATTTTATTTTAAATAAATTGTATTACAAAAATTCAACTATTTTACTATCACGCGAAAATTTTGGATGTGGTTCTTCCAGAGAACATGCTGTGTGGGCTTTAATAGATTATGGATTTAAAGCAATTATAGCTTCTAGCTTTTCTGACATTTTTTATAGTAATAGTATTAAAAATCATTTGTTACTTATAAAGTTGTCTAAAGATATTGTAGATATTTTATTTTCAATTGTTGCAAAACATGCGAATACTTTAGTACAAATAGATTTAATTAATAATAAGGTTTTAGTTAAACATGTATGTTACACATTTGAAATTAATAGTTTTGATAAACATTGTATATTAAATGGTTTAGATGATGTAGATTTAACTATGAAATACATTAAAACAATAAAAAAATATGAAAATAAGGTTCCAAAGTTTTTTCAAATTTTTAAATAACTTTTATATGGAATTTTTTATAAATTTATTCTATGAATGTTTGTGTAATATTTATTTTATTATGTTTAAACTATAGATAGTTAAACAAATTTTTTATTTCGTAAGATATTTTTTTAAGGTATTTTCCAACTTGATATAAATATTTATTTGTTCAAATCAGAATATTAATTCTGCATTAATATATTTTTTATATATAAATTTTCGGTATTTTTTAGTCAAAATTAATTGACATTTAGATTGATTGTATAAAAATACGTATAAATAAATGTTTTAGAAATATAATAAAATATTAAATTATTTGCAATAATAACTAATAATTTTAAATTATTTATAAAAATTATTTTAATTTTTAAACAGAAATAAAATTCAAAAAATATAGTTTTATATAAAAGTTATTTTTTATTTTTATAAATTTTTAAAATTTTTTACAGTATATTTAATTTTTAGGAAAATAGATGACGCAACAATTAATTGTTTTTGATACGACGTTACGTGATGGTGAACAATCTTTACAGTCTAGTTTAAGTGCCGAAAAAAAACTAAAAATAGCTTTAGCATTAGAAAGGATGGGAATTGATATTATAGAGGTTGGATTTCCAGTTTCATCACCGGGTGATTTTTTAGCAACTAAAATTATATCTAAACATATTAAAAATTCTAAAATTTGTAGTTTAGCTCGATGTATAAATGGAGATATAGATGCAGCTGCTGAATCTATGCGATATGCAGCGTCATTTCGGATTCATGTATTTTTGGGTACGTCTAATTTACATATGCAATCTAAATTAAGGAAAAATTTCGATGAAATTATAGAAATGGCTGTACGTTCTATTAAAAGGGCTCGTAAATATACAAACGATGTCGAATTTTCTTGTGAAGATGCAGGAAGAACTGAGTTAGATAATTTGTGTCGTATTGTAGAGATAGCTATAAAATCTGGAGCTACAACGATCAATATTCCAGATACTGTTGGTTATACTATTCCTAGTCAGTTTAAAAATATTATTTCTTCTTTATACAATAGAGTTCCAAATATTGATCAAGCTGTTATTTCTGTACATTGTCATAATGATCTAGGAATGGCTGTAGCTAATTCTATTTCTGCTATACAAGCAGGAGCTAGACAAATAGAAGGTACAATTAATGGAATAGGAGAACGTGCAGGGAATACTGCTTTAGAAGAAGTTATTATGGCAGTAAAAGTTAGGAAAGATGTTTTTAATTTATATACTAATATTAAATATAAAGAAATTTATAATACTAGTAAAATAGTGAGTGAAATTTGCAATGTTTTAATTTCTCCTCACAAAGCAATAGTAGGACGTAATGCTTTTTCGCACTCGTCTGGGATTCATCAAGATGGAGTATTGAAAAATAAAAAGAATTATGAAATAATAATTCCCGAAAAAATTGGTATTATCCCGATTAAATTAAATTTAACTTCTCGATCTGGTCGATCAGCTATTAGATATTATATGTCTGAAATGGGATATAAAGAAAATAGGGATTATAATTTAGAAAATTTGTATAGTTCTTTTTTAAAGTTTTCTGATGAAAAAGGTCGAGTATTTGATTATGATTTAGAAATATTAGCTTTTATAAGTTTAGAAAATAGATTTTTTGAATATTTTCAATTAAAAAGTTTTGACATTAAGTTAAATACATACAGTATGTGTTATTTATCATTGAAATTAATGTGCGGATTACAATTACAAAACGAAGTGGTTACAACTAAAAATGGTTTGATATATGCTGTATGCGAAGCTTTAAATAAAATTTCATTATACGGAGTTAAAATAAAGAAAATTTATTCAATTATAAAATACAAAAAATTTAATTTTATTGGGCACGTTGAAATTGAAGCACAATACGAAAATCGTAATTTTTATGGAAGTAGTTTAACTTCTGACATTATAGAATCTTCTATACGAGCTATGATTGATATTTTTAATACTATTTGGAAAATAAAAGAAGTTAATAAAAAATTTAAAAAATCTTTATTAGATTAGATATTTTTTATAATAATCATTAATTTTTTAATATGGATGTAAAAATTTGTGCAATTTTTACGTTCATATGTTATGAATAAGTTTTAAACGTACTTAAATTATAATAATAAATATATTTCATATAATTTTAATATTTTTTTATTTTTAAGTTTTATACATTATTTATAAACCAACTTTCTAATATAATTACTGCCGAAGTAGAATCAACTATTTCTTTTTTTAATGATTTAAATCCATTATTTTCAAATAACCTTGATTTTGCTTCTATTGTTGTTAATCTTTCATCGTGAAAATAAATAGGTATTTTAAAATGTAAAAATATTTCTCTTGAAAAATTTTTCGTTTGTTTAGTGATTTTCTGTGGAGTACCGTCCATATTAAGTGGTAATCCCATAATTATAAAATGTGGTTTCCAATCAAGGAATAATTTTTTTAGTATTTTAAAGGCAATTTTTTTATTTTTCATTTTAATAGAAGGTAATATTTGAGCAGTTTTTGTTATATTTTGCCCAACTGCTACTCCAATGTTTTTTATTCCAAAATCAAATGCTATAATAATCATTATTTATGCATGTCCAAAATTTTCAGTTAATTTATTTATATCTATGCCGATATTTCGAGCAGATTTTATCCATTTTTCAGAAAAAGGAGTTTTAAATAAAATTTTAGTATTTGCAGATGTAGTTAACCAAACGTTTTCTAGTATTTCGTTTTCTAATTGGTTTTTATTCCAAATACAGTGTCCTAATGTCATTAGCATATTTTTAGAGTGATTATTTCTAGCTATATATTCTAATATATCTTTAGAGGATGTCATAAAAATATTTTTCGATATAATAATGCTAGAAATGAACTTTTTTTTAAAAGAATGTAAAATAAAACCCCGATCTTCAGATATTGGACCTCCAATGACAACAGGTTTATTTAAATGATTTAGAGAATTATTAGAAGATGTATTAATGTCAAGTTTTTTTAATATTTCCTTGATTGTTAAATTTTTAATAGGTTTATTAATAATAACACCCATTGCTCCACTATCGTCATGTTTCAATATATATATTACAGATTTTGTGAAGAATGGGTTTTTTAAATTAGGCATAGCAATTAAGAAATGATTTTGTAAATTGATTTTCACGTTCAATTCCTGTTGTTATGTAATTTTCATACGTTTTGTAGAAATATGTTTTTAAGAATTTATTAATTTAAATTATTTATATTATTTCATCAAAAGTTTTTCTATAGAATCTAGTATGATTTTCCTTATAGATATTCTACATTTAGATTCAATTTCTTGTATGCATGTTGGACTTGTAATATTAATTTCTATTAATTTTTTTCCGATTATGTCTAATCCTATTAGATATAATCCTTTATTTTTCGCAAATTCAGCTATGTAATTAGCTATTTTCCAATCATATGAACTAAGTTTTTGAACTATTCCTAAACCTCCTGAAGCTAAATTTCCTCTATTTTCATTAGTTTTAGGAATGCGAGCTAAGCACCATGGAAATGGTTTTCCATGAATAATCAATATTCTTTTATCTCCGTTTTTTATTTCTGGTAAATAGATTTGCGAAATACATAGTTTCGTTCCATATTTAGTCATAGTTTCAATAATTACCATTTTATTAGAATCGGTATCATGTATTCTAAAAATAGAAAAACCCCCCATCCCGTTTAATGGTTTAATTATAATTTCTTTGTATTTATGAATGAAGTTGCAGATTTTGGAAATATCACTAGTAACTAAAGTTTGAGGAATAAATTGTGGGAATTGCATTGCAAGTAATTTTTCATTGAAATCTCGCAGACATTGTGATTTATTTACTACGAGGACACCTTTTTTTTCAGCTTGTTCAAGAATATAAGTTGCGTATATATAATTTTCATCAACGGGAGGATCTTTTCGCATTAAAATTATGTCTAATTTTATTAAAGAAATATCTTCATATTTTTTGAAATGAAACCATTTTGTTTTATTATTTTTGAGAAATAAGAGTTTAACTTTAGAAAAAGGTTGATCATTTTTTAAATATAGATCTGATAATTCCATGTAATAAATTGAATATTTTCGTCTTTGAGCTTCTAATAATATAGCAAAGCTAGAATCTTTTTTTATGTTAATAGAAGAAATAGGATCCATTATTATTCCTAATTTTATTATCATGCTTAGCGTGCTTTTTTATTTATATTAATTAAATTATTTTAAATGGAATGAGTATATGAATATTTATATCTTTACAATAGTAATTCTTTAACTTTTCTTTCAATAGTTTTATATCATTTTAAATACTAATAATATAAAAAATTTTTGTCAACTAAATCTTATGTATTTTTATATTTAGTTTTTATTTTTAGTTTTAATGAATTTAATTAATATTATTAATGTATTTTAAATTACATAATAATTCATAATTAAATTAAAATCTTAAAAATCTAAATCATCTAGAATTTAAGTTTTAAAATAATAATATATATATTGGTGAATTAATCTTTAGTCTTATGTATCTTTTAATTTTGTGTTTTGATAATATCGATTATTACTAGTTTAATAGTTTTAAAATAGATAATGTTTTATATTCAATTTAAATTTTTTACTTTTCATGATATTTAGAGCTAGAATAGTTATCAAATCGGGACCAATGTCCATTAAATGTTAATTTTATGGTTCCAATTGGCCCATTTCTTTGTTTTCCTATGATTATTTCAGCAATACCTTTTAAATCTGTATTTTCATGATATAACTCGTCTCTATATATAAACATAATTAAGTCTGCATCTTGTTCTAAAGATCCAGATTCGCGTAAATCAGAATTAATAGGTCTTTTATCGCCTCTTTGTTCTAATAATCGATTTAATTGTGATAAAGCTATTATAGGAACGTGCAATTCTTTTGCTAATGCTTTGAGTGTTCTGGATACTTCAGCGATTTCTAATGTTCTATTTCCTACTAGTGATGGTACTTTAATTAACTGCAGGTAATCTACCATTATTAAGCTTAACCCATTATTTTCTCGATAGATTCGGCGTGATCTAGAACGCATTTCAGTAGGTGTAAGGGTTGATGAATCATCAATATACATGTTTTTTTTCTTTAATAAAATGTTTATAGTACTAGAAATTCGAGACCAATCTTCATCATTTAGTTGCCCAGTTCGTATTTTTTCTTGATTCACTCGAGATAAAGAAGATAATATTCTCATCATTATTTGTTCTCCAGACATTTCTAAACTAAAAATTAAAACTGGTTTTTCGTATGTCATAGCAATGTTTTCGCAAATGTTCATAGCAAATGTTGTTTTTCCCATAGAAGGACGAGCAGCGATAATAATTAGATTAGATGGTTGTAAACCTAATGTTTTTTTATTAAGATCTTGATATCCTGTATTTATTCCAGTAATTCCTTGATTAGATGTATGTAAGAGTTTTTCAATGTTTTTTAAAGTTATATCTAGTACTTGCTCTATGTTTTTGGGTCCAGAATGATGATTTAATCGATTTTCTGTTATTTTAAATATTTTTGATTCGGCTATATTTAAAAGATCTTCACTAGTTTGTCCTTTTAAATTATGTCCAATATGAATAATTTTATGTGCAATTTGAATTATTTCACGAACAATAGAATGTTCGCGAATTATTTTTGCGTAGGTAGAAATGTTAGCAGTACTAGGAATATTTTTTGATAATTCTGCTAAATAAGAAAATCTGCCTACATTTTTAAGTATTCCTTTTTTTTCTAAAGATTCTGATAAAGTAATGAGATCAATAGGATATCCGTTGTCTAATAAGTATTGCATTTCTTTAAAAATTAATTTGTGCGGAAAACTAAAAAAATCATTTTCTGTAATTTTCTCTATTATACAATCCCATTGTTCGTTGTCTAACATTAAACCACCTAATACAGATTGCTCAGCTTCTAGAGAATGAGGTAGAGTAAAGTGTTCTTTAACTTTATTATGAAACATTTTTTTTTTTGACATTTTTATATAGTACCAAAATTCAATTATGTTAGTTTTAAGTGGTTTCTTTTTTATAAGATAAGAAGTTTTTTGAAAAGAAATTATTTTATTAAATTTATTGTGTTTTATATAAAATATTATTTTAAATATAAATAAATTTTAATATTTTTTAAATAGTTGAATGTATACAACTTTTTTAGTTTGATTATGAAAATTTGTATTTGTTTTTTAAGAAATAAGTAGTGTATTTTAATATTTAGTATTAATATTATTTTTAAATTTTTTATATTAAAATAATGTACCTCTTGTTTCATGGAATATTTATATATAATTTTAACATATGATATGTAATATTATTACAATGATGTTCTTAAATGTTCTAGGTTTTTAGTAAAAATTTTCATTTTTAATTATTAAATCAGTTTTTTATGATTTGAATTTTCAATATATTTGAAATGAAAATATGTAATTATTGATATGTATATAAAAATATTGCAATCGCTACTTTATAAATGTAAAAAATGTACAATGATTTTAATGTTTTACTTTAATAAAGAGAATAAAAAATCTTGAAAACGTTCTGTTTTTTTATGCAATGAGTTACGTTTTTAATATTTGTTGTAATGAAAAATGTTTATATTTTTATTTTTAGTTTCATATTTTAAATATATGAAAGAGGATTATAAGATTTTACAAAACTTCGATATGAATATTTATTTAAAATATATTTATATAATTTAATTATATCTCTTGAAAGAAAAATTTTTTAAAGATTTTTAATTTTTACTCAACAGTATTGTGCATATAAATAATTTTTTATAAAATGTGATATAATATATTTAAAAAATTACATTTTATATTTTAAAGTATATGATCGTTAATTTACTGAACATAGCCTTTAATTGTTTAATTAAATATTATATATTGAGTATATAAACATTAATTAAGAATTTTTTATAGAATGTTGTATTCATTACCTTAGATAATAATATTATTTTAAGATAACAATTATGTATATCATAATTATAAAAAATATATTGGAGAAAATTGTGTAATGGCTAGTAAAGGAATCAATAAAGTTATTTTGATTGGATATCTTGGACAAGATCCAGAAATTCGATATATGCAAAATGGAGGAGCGGTTACTAATGTTACGTTAGCGACATCGGAAACATGGAAAGATAAAAATACTGGAGAAACAAAGGAAAAAACGGAGTGGCATAGAATTGTTTTTTTTAATAGATTAGCTGAAATTGCAGGAGAATATTTAAAAAAGGGATCACAAGTATATATTGAGGGATCGTTACAAACTAGAAAATGGAAAGATCAAAATGGAACAGATCGATATGTTACAGAAGTAATTGTTAGTATTGGTGGAACAATGCAAATGTTAGGTCGTAATACTCATCATTCAGCTTCCACTGGATATTCAAAAAATAACTTTCGTGATCCAGAAAAAGTTTTATCAAAAAATGATAAAGGTGATCAAGAGCCACAAAAAAATACAGATAGTAATAATGTTGATAATTTAGATTTTGACGATGACGACATTCCTTTTTAAGTAAGTTATAACGAGACGTAACAAAGAAATAATACGTTAAACTTTTCAGTTTTAGTATATTAAATTTAAATATTTTTATGTTTTATTAGGTTTTATAAATATATATTTTTTAATAATATTTTTTTATTTAATAGAGTAAACTAGTTTAGTTGTTAAAGTTTTTATATTAGATATTAAGATTTTTAACAAATCTAAGTATTATAGAACAAAATTTATATGTTTCAGAAATAAAAGGAGCATGAGAAGAAAATCTCATTATTATAGATTTTGTTTTTAAACTGTGTGTATCTAATATCTTAGATATTTCTTTCGGAACTAGTATATCTAGATATCCATATATTCTTAGAAAAGGAATTTTAATTTTACAAATTTCTTTTCTTAAATCTGATGAACAAATTAATTTAAGTCCTTTTTTTAAAGTCAGGGCACTAGGTTTTCTTTGGTATGAAATCAGGCCTTTTAAAATATGCATTTTTACATTAAAATGTTTTGAATTTGTGATTTGTAGAGTTATAAAATCTAAAATTGTTTGTTGATAGTTTACATTTAATTTATAATAGAATTTATATAAAATTTTTTTAGATATTCCTGGCCAGTTCTTTTTTTTAATAAAGCATGGTGACGAAGCAACATTAATAATTCCTTTAACTTTTTGTGGATATAGGATTGCAATTTTGTTTACAATTAATCCTCCCATTGACCAACCTAATAATATAGAATCATCAGGTATATATTTTTCTAAAAATTTAGCTGTATTATTTAGATTTTTAAATTTTAATTGGTTGTTGATTCCGAATCCAGGTAAATCTACTAAATGAATTTTAAAATTTATTTTGAGTTTAGGTAACAATATATTCCAAATAGTCGAATTAAATCCCCATCCATGTATTAAAATTAAATTTTCTTTTCCATTTCCTAACGTAATCCACTGAAATTTTGTCATGAACATTACAAATAATTTTTAAATATTATTTTAACATAAACAAATATAAATGTTTAAAAATTATAAAATTTCAATATAATGAAAATTTTTTTTAAATTAGTGTATAGTATTATTTTATGTAAACATGTTTATTTTTATTTGACTATATTATTTTTATAATTAAAATAGAATTGTGTCTAAGTTATTAAATATCTTTACAATTATGTTTATTTAATAAAGAAGTATTTTAAAAATATTTTAATAATTAAATATTTGAGTTTATTATATGATTAATATATCTAAAGCAGCACAAAATCATTTCATTGATTTAATTGCTCAACAAAAAAAAAATACTCATATTAGAGTTTTTGTAAATTGTCCTGGAACGCCAATTGCAAAGTGTGGAGTATCTTTTTGTTATCCCAAAGATGTAACACATGCAGATGTTGAATTTAAGTATGATAATTTTAATTTATATATTGACAATATTAGTATGCCATATTTAAAATCTGCAAAAATTGATCTTATTATAGAAGATTGTCATTCTCAATTAACTTTATTGGCTCCTTATGCAAAAAAAATTATTGTACATAAAGATATATTTTTAACGAAAAAAGTAGAAAATTTTTTGCATACGAATATTAATCCTAAACTTTCTTTGCATGGAGGAAAAGTATGTTTAGTAAATATTACTCAATCTGGATATGTCACTCTTAGATTTTTTGGGGGATGCAATGGATGTTCTATGGTAGGACATACTTTAAAAAAAGGAATAGAATATCAATTATTAGATCAGTTTCCTGAATTAAAGGGTGTATATGATGTTACTGATCATTATCAGGGTGATCATTCTTATTATTAACACTAAATATTTATAAATTAATTAAATAACTGTAAGTAACTAAGTTACTATTCGATTATTTTAGTTAGTTCACTTTTTAGATTTTTACATTTTTATATATGTGCTGTTTAAATTTTTATTAAATAAAGATATAGATTTTTTTTTTAATGCTTCTTCTATTTTTAAATCGTAACCACTAATTACTCCTATATTTGCAAGAGAATTTTCTTTTGTATATCTATATATGTTTACTATTCCTGAAATGCATTAGCTTAAATTTACTATTATTGCGTTATTTTGTAGACATAGTTTACAAAATTTATAAATTTCTTATTTTATAGTGCATTTTTTATGTCATAGGAACATAAAATTATAGATTTTACAGATTGTTTAAGAAAAGTGTATGTAGTTTTTCCGGAAATACTATCGTGAATAGTTACTCTTTTAATAGACTTTTATATTATAGAATTAATTTTAAATTTTTTATGTTTGTTTTTAACTTTAGTTGGATAAGGATATTCAATTGACATTTTTATTTCTAACAATATATTAAAATTTAGTGATGCAAAAATATTTAATTCATTTACATAAAATTTTTTGTTTGATTTTTACGATATCATTTTTTAGTAAATAAAACAGTAACTTCAGATATAAGATAATGTGTAGTTATGAATAACGAATTTAATAAATTTTGTTTTCCATAAGATTGACATTCAAATAGTGGAATTTTTAAGCTAGTTATAATCACTGGTTTTTTTAAATTTTTTAATGCGTATGATATTATTGAAGCAGTATATACCATAGTATCTGTTCCATGAAAAATAATTAATTTATTATTTTTTATAGTTTTTATAAATATTTTTTGATAGAATTGTCCATTCTATCGTGTTTATGTTAGAAGAATTAATTAAGAGTTTATATTCATTAATAGTAAAAACAGTATTTCAGATTTTTATAAATCTGGAACGTTGATAAGTTGTTTTTGCAAATTTCTTGAAATAGGAATATATCCATAATATAGTAATTTTTATACCAATTATACCCTCGGTATAAAATATATATATAGATTTTCACACATGTAATAGCTTTGTTAAAGTTTTATTTACTATGAAATGATTCTATGAAAATTAACTTTTATTTATGAATTTTTTAATAAAATTAAATTAACATATAGCATTATATGAATTAATTAATTAAATTTTTCGTCGAAATAATGAGAGAGTTTTATATTTCATATTTAAAAAACTTTTAAGACAAATTTTTTATATTATAATAAATAAGAAATTTATAATTTCGAATCTTGTATAATATTTATTTAAAAACCATGAAATATTTTTGTATTTTTAAAGTTTTAATAATGATCGAAATCTTAAATTTTATATTTGATATTGTAAGATGTGAGTGAATGTAATATATGAATTTTTAAAAAATCAGTATTTTAATATTTGTATATTTAGTAAATTTTATTTAAAAAGTTTTTTAGATTTCAATATGGAGATTTTTATGAAACGCGCATTTATTGTAGTTTTGGATTCTCTTGGAATTGGTTCAACGAGTGATGCGCATATGTTTAATGATGTAGGTGCTAATACATTTGGAAATATAGTTAAATTTTGTTATTTAGGAAAAGCTAATGTTGGTAGAAAAGGCCCTTTAAATATACCTAATTTAACGTCTCTTGGATTAGTTAGTGCTGCAAATGAATCAATAGGAAGAAAAATATTTAGAGTTCAAAATACAAATAAATCTATATTAGGAAGTTATGCTTATGCCAGTGAAATATCATCAGGAAAAGATACATCTTCAGGTCATTGGGAAATAGCTGGAGTGCCTGTTTTATATAATTGGGATTATTTCAAAAGTAAATATAATAGTTTTCCGAAATTTATACTTAACAAAATTGTTGATAAATGTAATTTATCTGGATTTCTTGGCAATTGTCATTCTTCAGGCACTTCTATATTAGAAAGTTTTGGAGAGGAACATATAAAAACAGGAAAACCTATTTTTTATACTTCTATTGATTCGGTATTTCAAGTTGCTTGTCATGAAAAATATTTTGGGTTAGAAAAATTATATGAAGTTTGTATTTCTATTAGGAAAATATTAAATTCAGAAAAAATCAATATTTGTAGAGTCATCGCTAGACCTTTTATTGGTGGTGATAAACTAAGTTTTAAGAGAACCGGAAATCGGAAAGATTTCTCAGTAAAACCTCATGATATAACAATTATGGATAAATTAATAAAAGAAAAATCAGGAAAAGTAATTTCTATAGGAAAAATTTCAGATATTTATGCAGGAGAGGGAATTACTAAACAGGTACATTCTGTAGGTTTAAAACAATTGTTTCATTCAACTTTATGTGAGATAAAAAAATCACAGCACAATACTATTGTTTTTGTAAATTTTGTAGATTTTGATTCTTTGTGGGGTCATAGGCGTGATGTCTCTGGATATGCTCGGGGATTGGAGTGGTTTGATTTTCATTTACCAAAGTTATTAAAATTAATACAAAAAGATGATGTTTTAATCATTACTGCTGATCATGGATGTGATCCAACTTGGGTAGGTACTGATCATACGAGAGAAAATATTCCAATATTATTTTATTGGCCTACTATTAAACCGAAATTTTTAGGTCATCGTAATACTTTTTCAGATATAGCTCAAACATTAGCAAAATATTTTGATTTATCTCCAATGCGATTTGGAAAATCAATGTTTTGTAAACGATAAATTTGATTGTAATTTTTATTATAAGTACGTTAAAACAATAGGAAAACATATGTCAACTTCTCATATTAATGCAAAAAAAGGAGATTTTTCTGATTTTGTTCTTATGCCGGGTGATCCTATTCGAGCGAAGTACATTGCCAAAAATTATTTAAAAAATGCTGTAGAAGTTACCAATGTTCGTGCGATGTTAGGTTTTACTGGAACTTATAAAGGAAAACGTGTTTCTATAATGAGTCATGGGATTGGAATACCTTCGTGCATTATTTATGTTCAAGAATTAATTACAGAGTATAATGTAAAAAAAATTATTCGTATTGGTACTTGTGGTACTATTTGTAAAGATATCAATGTTAATGATCTTATTATTGGTTTAGGAGCGTCAACTGATTCTAAAATAAATAGATTACGCTTTCATGATAATGATTTTTCTGCTGTTGCAAATTTTAATTTAGTTCACAATTTAGTGGTTTCTTCAAAAAATTTGGGAATTAAAGTTAATGTAGGGAGTTTTTTTACAACGGATTCATTTTATCATGACAATGAAGTTTTATCGGATATAAAAAAATTTAACATTTTAGGTATAGAAATGGAAACTGCTGGATTATATAGTTTATCTTCAGAATTTGGAATACAATCAGCATCAATTTGTACAGTTTCTGATCATATTTCAAAAAAAATACAAATCAGTTTTAAAGATAGAGAATCAAGTTTAGATAATATGATTCGAATTGCGTTAGAATCAGTTCTTTTAGAAGATTAAATATTCAATAGTCGTATTAAATTTACAATAAGCGATAGTATGAAAGTAAAATATTTGAAATGTTTAATTTTAACATGTAGAAAAATAATAAATTTTCATGGTGAGAAAGGGATTCGAACCCTTGATACGTTGTCGTATACACACTTTCCAGGCGTGCTCTTTAAACCTCTCAGACATCTCACCGTTATAAAAAATTTTTAAAAATTCACATAAATTTTTTAATGTATGCACAGTTTATAGTAAATTTTAAAAATTAAAAACGTTTTTTTAATTTTTTTAGAATATTTTAGTTTTAATATATAATATGTAAATTGCAATTGGTAAATGTTTAAGTTGTATTTTTGTATGATATATAATTGCTGACCGAAGATTCAAACAATATATATTGTTACATAAAAAAATTTATAGTTTTATGTATCTCTAACTTTTATAATATTTTTTTAATTATTGCAAGTAAACATCTATATATTTATAGATTATATAACTTTTAGAATACTATAATTTTTCATGTATTGTTTATTAATTATATGTTATTTAGATTTAATAATTTATTTTTTTAGAATTAAATAAAAGCATTTTGTATGCTATTCTACAGTTTTATAGTAAGAGCTGAATTATTTGGTTTTTTATAAAATATTCAATATTATATTTAATATAAATTGTATACTATAGTATTAATTAATTTTAATAATTTTTTCTATAATAATATAAAATTATTTATTTCATTTCCATCCAGTGAAAATAGCTGTGTATGGTTGTTACTAACACATTATTTTAATAATATTAAAAAAAAATGGCAGAAAAACGTAATATTTTTTTAATTGGTCCAATGGGCGCTGGTAAAAGTACTATTGGTCGTCAGTTAGCACAACAATTAAATATGGAATTTTATGATTCTGATCAAGAAATTGAAAAATGTACTGGTGCTGATATTAGTTGGGTATTTGACATAGAAGGTGAAATAGGTTTTAGATTGCGTGAACAAAAAATAATTTGTGAATTAACAAATAAACATGGAATTATATTAGCTACAGGCGGAGGATCAATTGAATCAAAAGAAATTAGAAATAAATTATCATCTCGTGGAATTGTAGTATATTTAGAAACAACAATAGAAAAACAGTTAGTTCGAACTCAAAAGGATAAAAAAAGGCCTTTGTTACAAAAAAAAGATGTTCCTGTAAAAACTATTTTAGAATCATTAGCTGTTAAAAGAAATCATTTATATGAAAAAATAGCAGATATAGTTATACAAATGGATGAAAAAAGTGCTAAGGCAATAGTTTTTCGTATTATTAATTTGATAAATAAAAATTAATATGCAATTTTTTGATTTTATGAAAATTTAGGATATATTTATTTTGAAAACATTAGAAGTAGCTTTAAATGATCGCACTTATAAAATTAAAATTGGATCATCTGTATTTAAGAGAGAAAAAATGTTATTTCCTTTGAAATCTGGAAATAAAGTTATGTTAATTACTAATGATGTAGTATCTAAAATATGGAAAGATGATATTTTTCATTATTTAGATAAATTTGAAATTAAAAAGGATTTTATTATTTTACCTGATGGAGAAAAAACTAAAAATATCAATTTTATGGAAGATATTATATCAGAATTAATAAAAAAATTTCATGGAAGAGATACTACGTTAATAGCATTAGGAGGTGGAGTTATTGGAGATATAACTGGATTCGTAGCTTCTGTTTATCAACGCGGTGTTCCATTTATACAAATCCCGACTACTTTATTGTCTCAAGTAGATGCTGCCATTGGTGGAAAAACATCCATTAATCATCCGCTTGGAAAAAATATGATTGGTTCGTTTTGGCAGCCAACTTCAGTTATTATTGATCTTGATTTTTTATCGACTTTGCCTCGAAGTCAATTAATATCGGGAATGGCTGAGGTAATAAAATATGCAATTATTTTTGATAGAGATTTTTTTTCTTGGTTGGAAAATAATGTTGATTTTATATTAGAATTAGATGTAAACACGATGTTATATTGTATTCAAAAATGTTGCAAAATTAAAAAATTAATTGTAGAACAAGATGAGAGAGAATATGGCTCTAGAGCTTTATTAAATTTAGGACATACATATGGTCATGCAATTGAAACTTATTTAGGCTATGGAACATGGTTGCATGGAGAAGCAGTAGCAGTTGGAATAATCATGGCAGCTGAAACGTCTTTTTTATTAGGCATGTTAGATATATGTGATAAGTACAGAATTATTAATTTAATTAAGAAAATAGGTTTACCAACGACAGGTCCAAAAAATATGAATTTTGATACTTATTATTCATATTTTTTAAGAGATAAAAAGGTTTTTTCAGAGGTCATTAGATTAATATTACCTGTTTCTATAGGGAAATCTATAATTTATCCTAATGTAAAGAAAAGCATATTAATTTCAGCGATTAATAATTGTAGTTAAATAGCTATTTTTATTTTGTTCGATTTTAAAAATTAATTAATTTTTAAATAATAATTATTATTGTTTAAGAAGTGATGATTAAAATTTTCAAATATTTAAAAATTTGTACTATAGAGTTTAACAAGTATTTAATTAATTAAAAACATCGAGTCGTATATTTTTACAAGCTATACTGTAAAAAAAGAATATGCTATCAGATTTTATATTTTTATTGTTTAAAAGATAGTATATTATTGAGGAAAAATTTTAGGAAAAATAATGAAAATCATGTGGTTGGCTCCTTCAATTTTATCTGCAAATTTTGCCCGATTGGGAGAAGATATAAAAAATGTATTACAAGCTGGAGGAGATATTATTCATTTTGATGTCATGGATAATCATTATGTTCCTAATTTAAGTTTTGGACCGATGGTATTGAAATCTATTAGACGTTACGGTATTAAATCAATTATTGATGTTCATCTTATGGTAGAACCAGTAGATGATTTAATAATTCGTTTTGCTGAAGCAGGTGCAGATTTTATTACTATTCATCCTGAATCTACAAAACATTTGGATAGATCTTTAAGTTTAATTAAAAGTTTAGGTTGTAAAGTAGGGCTTGGAATTAATCCTGCAACTACATTAAATGTTTTAACACATATTATTGACAAGTTAGATATAATTTTATTGATGTCTGTTAATCCAGGATTTTCAGGACAAAAGTTTATACCAACTACATTTGAAAAATTGTTAAAAGTACGAAAATTAATAGATAATAGTAATAAAAAAATTTTATTAGAAATAGATGGAGGCATTAATTTGAATAATCTTAAAAAAGTAGCTTCTTTCGGAGTAAATATTTTTGTTATTGGATCTGCTATTTTTGAATCACAAGATTATAAAAAAACTATTGAAGATATGCGTCTTCAATTAAATGAAAAAATTTGTTTTGTATAAACAATGATTATTAATTTTAATAATTTAAAAAATATTTAATATTTTTTTGGAATAAAATAGTGAAGAATTCAAAAAAAGTTTTATTTAGTGCTATGCAACCTTCTGGACCATTAACTATTGGAAATTACATCGGTGTCATGCGTCATTGGGAAAAAATGCAAAATAATTATAGATGTTTATATTGTATTGCTGATTTACATACTATTACTACACATTATTTATCGATAAATTTAAAAAAAAATATATTAGATACTATTGCTTTATATTTAGCATGTGGTGTTGATCCAAAAAAAAGTATTATTTTTCTTCAATCAAACGTTCATCAACATACTCAATTACATTGGATACTTACATGTTATACTTATTGTGGAGAATTATCACGGATGACTCAATTTAAAAAAAAATCTCTTCAACATAGTAAGAATATTAATTCTGGTTTATTAAATTATCCAATTTTAATGGCTTCGGATATTTTATTGTATAAAACTAATATAGTTCCTATTGGATATGATCAAGTCCAACATCTAGAATTAGTACGTAAAATTTCTCGTAGATTTAATTCGTGTTATGGAAATATATTTACTATCCCTGAAAAATATATGATAGAAAGTAGTTCTAACATTTTGTCATTATTAGATTTCGAGAGAAAAATGTCTAAGTCTGATTCTAATAAAAATAATGTAATATTTTTATTAGAAGATATTAATAGTATATCTAAAAAAATAAGGTTGGCTGTTACTGATTCAAATGATCCACCAAGTATTCGTTATGACATGATAAATAAAAAAGGAATATCGAATTTACTAAATATTTTTTCTAGTTTGACGAATAAAACTATTTCTGATTTAGAGATAGAATTTTCTGGAAAATCATATAAAGCATTTAAATCAGATATAATCGAAGTTATATCTGATGTGATAAGTAAATTACAATCTTCGTATTTTTATTATAGAAAACAAGAGGATTATTTAAAAGAAGTAGTTTATTATGGTGCGTCTCAAGCATGTATTAAAGCTGATAAATTATTAAAAACAGTGAAAAATAAAATAGGACTTATTTAAAGTTCTCTTTTTTTTATATTGTTTAATAATATTGATATGACAAATACTAGTCCATATAATATATTGGACGTAATGAGTGCTGAAATAAATCCGAAATTTTTTACTATTGGTCCGGTAACTATAAATGTTAACAAAGTTCCTATAGTTCCGCTTGTTAAAATAAAATTTATAATTTTGGGAGAAGGTTTTTTTGTTTCCCTCGAGGCTAATGTAATTATAATAGTATAAATAGTACTAGAAAAGAAACCTAAAGAAAGAATTATTAACTGGAGTAAATTATAATTATATGTATTGTTAAACATGTATATTAATAAAGTAGATATTCCTGTTAAATATATAATTATATTTTTTAAGTCAAAATATTTTAATATGAAACTAAACGCCCACATTCCTATCATATATGACATCCAAAAATTACTAACTAATTTTCCAGCTTGAGTAATGTCTAGATGTATTGATTTCACAATGTATTCTGGAATCCATGAAATAAAACTCAATTGTCCTAATATATATAATAGTGCTGATATCGATAAATAAAAAATAGAAATATTCCATGTTTCTGTATTTTTATTTTTCTTTTTTTTATAATATAATATAGGAAATTTTAAGTTTATTGCTAATATAAATATAATTAAATATAGTATTCCTATTAAAGGATATATCCAATACCATGTAATATGATGAAAAATCAAAGATGTTGCAATTATAGGAAATATAATTCCTGACATGCTAAAACATGAATCAGTGAGTAGCAATATAGAAGCTCGTTTATTTCCTTCATATAAATAGGTAATTAAGAAGGTTCCTATTGACATAGTTAGTCCACTTACTATCCCTAATATAAATATACTTAAAGAAAATGATTGAAGTGTATGATAAAACATGAGCATATATATTGATATTATTGTAAATATAAATCCTAATATAAGCTGTTTTTTTATCGAGATAATATTTATAAACCATGAATTTAAAAAAATAGCAATTAAAATTCCAGCATTTAATAAAGTGAAAGTATTGCTCATCTGAATGATAGATACGTGAAAATATTCAGATACATTACCTAAAATAACCCCGGTTACAATAATCAATGCTCCTGTTAAGGAATATGAACAAAAACTAATACAAGTTAATCCAAAAACGTTTTTTTTTTCATTTTTTAAATGCCTGTATAATAAAAATGATTAATGTATTTATATATTATAAAAATAATTTTGTATTTTTAAAGAAATATAGAATAATTATTTTTTAAAATTGAATTATGGTATTTTTTAAAACTTTAAAATTTCTAATAATATTCCATGACATTTATTTCCAATAAAGTTATCTTAATTTTTTAAAAAGTTATAAAATGATTTCTAGAATAATAAACTAAAAATTATTTATGAATGTAAATTAATTACAATACATTATAAAATTTTTTAATCATAATTTTTAATTATGTTAATAAGACATATCTTTGAAAATATAGTTTTTTGCATTTTATTATTATTCTAAGAATGAAATTTTTATATGAAATATATTTTATACATTAAGTTATTATTTTTATTTTTAAAAAACGTTTTTAAATAATTTTTTAAAAATATTTTTTAGATTATTAATAATCTTTTTATGTATCATACATCTTTTTTTATATTTTTATTGAAGTTTTACATTTTTATTGTTATATAAATAGTTTTTAATTTGTATTTTTTATTTTTTATAAATTTAACGTGATTTTTTAAAATAATTAATTGTATTTTAAAATAATATTTCAATTTTTGGAGTCGAAATGCTTTTTTTTCTATTAAAGGGGATTGTGATAGCAACTATTTTTTTTTTAACTTCTATCACTTTTTCAAAAGTTATAGATTCTTCTATAGAATCGCTTCAATCAAATATACCTGTTACAAAAGATTTTAAAAACGAAAATAATCAATCATCTTATGCTTTAGGAGTTTCATTAGGAAATTATATAAATAATTTTTTTATAGATAAAAAAAAATTAGGAATGTCTTTAAATAAAGATATTCTATTATCTGGAATTAAAGATGCAATATTTTTTAAATCTAAATTTTCTAATAAAAAAATTTCTCAAATATTGAATATACTCGAAAAGAAATTATTTGATTTAGAAAAACGTTTAGCAACAAAAGAAATGAGAATTAATGCTTCTCAAGGAGAGAGATATATGAAAGATATGTTATCAAAAAAAGATGTTCAACATTCTCAAACAGGTTTAGTATTTTTTATAATAAATGAAGGAGAAGGTTTGTATCCTAGTAAAAATGACATTG
This sequence comes from Buchnera aphidicola (Nurudea yanoniella), assembly GCA_039829995.1. Classification (NCBI taxonomy): domain Bacteria; kingdom Pseudomonadati; phylum Pseudomonadota; class Gammaproteobacteria; order Enterobacterales; family Erwiniaceae; genus Buchnera; species Buchnera aphidicola. The sequence continues at coordinate 532,122 of CP140036.1, read as the reverse complement.
TTACTGTAAATTATATTGGATCATTTGTTAATGGAACTGAGTTTGACAATTCTTATACACGAGGTAAACCGCTGACTTTTCCTTTAAATAGTGTAATATTAGGGTGGCAAGAAGGATTACAACATATAAAAAAAGGGGGAAAAATAAAATTAGTTATTCCACCCTCTTTAGCATATGGAGAAAAAGGAGTACTTGGAATACCTGGAAATTCTACTTTAGTTTTTGAGATAGAATTAATTGATGTAAAATTTGTTTCATAATTGAATATCAGTTTATGAAATTATTTTAAATTTTTAATAATAAAAATATGAATTTTTCATTATTAGTTACAGGACCACCGTATGGAACTCAGAATGCTATTACTGCATTTCTTTTTTCTAAAGCTATTATAAATAGTGCAAATAAATTATTAAGCGTTTTTTTTCATTTTGATGGCGTATTAAATGCTAATAAAAATTTTTCTTATTTTTCTGATGAATATGATTTAGTTAAGCAATGGATAATTTTAAATCGTAAACATTGTGTTAAATTAAACGTGTGTATTAGCGCTGCTTTGCGAAGGGGGTTGACGTATGAAAAAAAATTAACTGATAAATATTTAAAAAAAATTGATGATTTAAAGTCGTCTTTTAGCTTTACAGGGTTTAGCGAATTAGCAATATATATAGAAAAGAGTGATCGTATTATACAATTTTAGCGAAATGTACATGAAACATATAGCTTTTATTTTTTCTCATGTCCCTCATGGAAGTAGTTTAAGTCGTGAAGGATTAGATTCTATTTTATCAATTTCTACAATTAATCAAAATATTACTGTATTTTTTATAGGAGATGGTGTTTTTCAGTTAATAAGAAATCAAAAACCAGAATACATTTTTTCACACAATTATGTGCCTGCATTTGGAATATTGCCACTTTTTGAAATTAATAAATTATATTATTGTAAGGATTCATTAATAGAACGCGGATTGTTTTCAAAGAGTGATTTTTTTTTAAAAGTATCAATTATGGATAGAAAATATATACGTAAAGAAATTGAAAAAAATGATATGATTTTTAGATTTTAAGGGAATTAAAATATGTTGCACATTTTAATGCGTTCTCCTTTCGAAATTAATATGATATTATTAATAGATCTTTTAACATCAAATGATGATGTAGTTGCATTGCAAGATAGCGTAATAATTGCAATAGATAATAATATGTTTCTTAAAAAAATTCTATCTATTCCAGTTAAATTATATGCTATGAAAAAAGATATTTATGCTCGTGGTATTCAGAAAAAGATTTCTAATAGCATTCATATTATAAACTATTTCGAATTAGTTTTATTAACAAAAAAACATAATAAACAAATTTCTTGGTAAAATTACACGTATTTTAATATTTTTTAAATTAATAGATTTATTGAATTCCTTTTTTATGAAAATATATTTATCAAAGTAATTTTAAGTAAAATAATTGGAAAATTATATGACTACAATTAATCAATTAGTTCGTAAACCTCGTTTACGAAAAGTCATAAAAAGCAATGTTCCTGCTTTAGGGAAATGTCCTCAAAAAAGAGGTGTATGTATTAAAGTATACACTACTACTCCTAAGAAACCTAATTCTGCATTACGGAAAGTATGTAGAGTTCGTCTTACAAATGGATTTGAAGTAACTTCTTATATCGGAGGAGAAGGTCATAATTTACAAGAACATTCAGTAATTTTAATTAGAGGAGGAAGGGTTAAAGATTTACCGGGAGTTCGTTATCACGTTGTTAGAGGAACACAAGATTGTTCTGGTGTAAAAGATAGAAAAAAAAGTCGCTCTAAATATGGTGTAAAAAAGAAAAAATCGTAAAATTTTTTATTTATATTTTTAAGGAAAACAATTGTAAAATTTTAAGAATAATTTATATAAATTTTATATTATTTTGAATTGGAAAAGAATATGCCGAGACGTCGTGGTATTGGAAATCGTAAAATTATATCAGATCCAAAGTTTTTTTCTGATATAGTTTCTAAATTTATTAATATAATTATGGTGCATGGAAAAAAATCTATTGCTGAAAAAATAATGTATTATGCATTACAAGTTTTATCTAAACATACCAAAAAAAAAGAATTAGAAGCATTAGATTTAGCATTAGAAAATGTGCGCCCTATTGTAGAAGTAAAATCTCGTCGGGTTGGAGGTTCAACTTATCAAGTTCCAGTTGAAGTTCGTTTAATTCGAAGACATGCTTTAGCTATGAGATGGATAGTTAGTGCAGCTAGAAAGCGTACAGAGAAATCAATGTCTTTAAGATTAGCAAATGAATTAGTAGATGCAGTAGATAATAAAGGATCTGCTGTAAAAAAACGTGAAGAAGTACATCGTATGGCGGAGGCCAATAAAGCTTTTGCACATTATCGTTGGTGATTAATTAAAATTTTTTTATTTCAATTGATTTATAATTAATTTTTAATTTGAATATAAGGATGTGTTATATAAAAATTAAAATTAGAGGAAAAAAATGGGACGTACTACGCCAATCATACAATACCGTAACATAGGAATTAGTGCACATATAGATGCTGGAAAAACAACTACTACTGAACGTATTTTATTTTATACAGGTGTTAATCACAAAATTGGTGAAGTACATGATGGTGCAGCTACTATGGATTGGATGGAACAAGAACAAGAAAGAGGAATTACTATAACTTCAGCAGCTACTACTACATTTTGGTCTGGAATGGCTAAACAATTTTTGCCGCATAGAATTAATATTATTGATACTCCTGGACATGTAGATTTTACTATAGAAGTAGAAAGATCTATGCGAATTTTAGATGGTGTTGTTATGGTATATTGTTCTGTAGGAGGAGTTCAACCTCAATCAGAAACTGTGTGGAGGCAAGCTAATAAATATAATGTTCCAAGAATTGCTTTTATAAATAAAATGGATCGTATAGGCGCAAATTTTTTTAGTGTAATTAAACAAATGAGAACAAAGCTTCACGCTAATCCTGTTCCTATACAATTAGCTATTGGAGAAGAAGATAATTTTATTGGAATTGTCGATTTAATCAAAATGAAAGCGATTTATTGGAACAATTCAGATCAAGGGATTACATTTACTTATAAAAAAATTTCCCCTGATTTACAAGAATTATCTGAAAAATGGCATCAAAATCTTCTTGAAGCTTCAGTTGAAAACGATGATATTTTAATGGAGAAATATTTATCAGGTAAAACGATATTTGAAGAGGAAATTAAAACTGCTCTTCGTAAACGTGTTTTAAATAATGAAATTGTTCCTGTAACGTGCGGATCTGCTTTCAAAAACAAAGGCGTACAAGCTTTATTAGATGCAGTAATTGAATTTTTACCCTCTCCTAATGATATTTCGTTGTCTAAAAGAATGTTAAATGATAAAAAGAAGAGTTCTTTTGTGCATTATTCAAACGATAAAGAACCTTTTTCAGCTTTAGCATTTAAAATTGCTACAGATCCGTTTGTGGGAAATTTAACTTTTTTTAGAGTGTATTCTGGTGTAGTCCGTTCTGGAGATATAGTATTTAATTCTGTAAAATGTCAAAAAGAACGGTTTGGACGCATTGTTCAAATGCATGCAAATAAGAGAGAAGAAATAAAAGAAGTAAGATCGGGTGATATAGCAGCAGCTATTGGTTTGAAAAGTGTAACTACCGGTGATACTTTGTGTGATCCTGATAATTTAATTGTATTAGAAAAAATGGATTTTCCTGATCCAGTGATTTCTATAGCAGTTGAGCCAAAAACTAAAGCAGATCAAGAAAAAATGGGAATGTCTTTAAGTAGATTAGCCAAAGAAGATCCTTCTTTTCGCGTATGGACTGATAGAGAATCAAATCAAACAATTATTTCTGGAATGGGAGAATTACATTTAGAAATCATTATTGAAAGAATGAAAAGAGAATTTAGTGTAGATGCTAATATAGGAAAACCTCAAGTTGCTTATCGTGAAACTATTAAAAATAGTATTAATGATGTAGAAGGAAAATATATTAAACAGTCAGGTGGAAGAGGCCAATATGGACATGTAGTTATTGATTTATTTCCTTTAAAATTACACGAAGAAAATTATAAATTTATAAATGACATCAAAGGAGGGGTGATTCCCGGAGAATATATCTCTGCCATTGATAAAGGAATACAGGAGCAATTAAATAGTGGTCCTTTAGCTGGTTATCCTGTAGTAAATATTGGAGTTCGTTTGCATTATGGTTCATATCATGATGTTGATTCTTCAGAAATTGCATTTAAATTAGCTGCTTCATTAGCTTTTAAAACTGCTTTTAAAAATGCTAAACCAATTTTACTCGAACCTATTATGAAAGTAGAAGTTGAAACTCCTGAAGAATATATGGGAGATGTCATAGGTGATTTAAATAGAAGAAGAGGAATTATTGAAGGAATGAATGAAATTTCAATGGGAAAAGTTATTTCTTCTCAGGTACCTTTATCTGAAATGTTTGGGTATGCTACTGATTTGCGTTCTCAGACACAAGGTAGAGCGTCTTATTCTATGGAATTTTTAAAATATTTAGAAGCTCCAAAAAATATAGCAATATCTGTTATTGAAAAAACAGAAAATAAGTAATATAAAATTTTTTATATATTTATAAAATTTAAAAAGGAAAAAAGTTGTGTCTAAAGAAAAATTTAATCGCTTAAAACCGCATATAAATGTAGGTACTATTGGTCACGTAGATCATGGAAAAACTACTTTAACAGCAGCAGTTACTACTGTTTTAGCAAAAAAATATGGAGGTTCTGCTCGAGCTTTTGATCAAATAGATAATGCTCCAGAGGAAAAAGCTAGAGGTATTACTATTAATACTTCTCATGTAGAGTACGATACTTCTATAAGACATTATGCACATGTAGATTGTCCTGGTCATGCTGATTATATAAAAAATATGATTACTGGAGCAGCTCAAATGGATGGCGCAATTTTAGTAGTAGCTGCTACAGATGGTCCAATGCCTCAAACACGCGAACATATTTTGCTTGGAAGACAAGTAGGAGTACCTCATATTGTAGTTTTTTTAAATAAATGTGATATGGTAGATGATGAAGAATTGCTTGAATTAGTAGAAATGGAAGTTCGTGACTTGTTAACACAATATGATTTTCCTGGTGAAAATACGCCTATTATAAGAGGATCTGCTTTGAAAGCATTGGAAGGCGATGCAATTTGGGAAGAAAAAATTATTGATTTAGCTAATATATTGGATTCATATATTCCCGAACCTAAACGTTCTATTGATCAGCCATTTTTACTTCCTATAGAAGATGTTTTTTCTATATCTGGACGTGGCACAGTTGTTACTGGACGTGTAGAAAGAGGAATAATAAAGGTAGGAGAAGAAGTAGAAATTGTAGGTATTAAACCTACTTCTAAAACTATATGTACTGGTGTAGAAATGTTTAGGAAATTATTAGATGAAGGACGTGCTGGAGAAAATGTAGGAGTATTACTACGTGGTACTAAACGTGATGAGATTGAAAGAGGTCAAGTTTTAGCAAAACCTGGTACGATTACTCCTCATATGAAATTTGAATCTGAAGTATATGTTTTGTCCAAAGAAGAAGGGGGACGTCATACACCATTTTTCAAAGGATATAGGCCACAATTTTATTTTCGTACTACCGATGTTACTGGTTATATTGAACTTCCAGAAGGAACAGAAATGGTTATGCCAGGTGACAATGTTAAAATGACTATTACATTAATTCATCCTATCGCTATGTCTGATGGATTGCGTTTTGCAATTCGTGAAGGAGGTAAAACAGTAGGTGCTGGAATTGTAGTAAAAGTTATTAATTAAGTTGTAATATATGTTATGTGCTATGAAATTAAAGTCAAGAAAAGAAATTAAAATTCAGGTCTTTTCTTGATTTTTATTTATATTAATAATATTTTTTTATAAGGTATCTTTTCAAGTGTGAAAATTATTTATTATTTTATGATAAAATATTTTAAATCACGTTATGTATGTTATAGCATATATTTTTATGATATAAATCAGAAAAAAATAATGAATTTTATAATTTCATGTCCTATAATAATATAGAATAAATGTTATGTATAAAATATTTTATTTATTTAAATATTGGTATTTAAGTTTAAAAAATTATATTAGTTATTTTATTCGTTTGTATGAAAAGATTATATCTTTTTTTAAAGTATATTGTGATTTTAAATAATATCAAATTTTTTAATTTTATTTTAGTTAGTTAAATATGTTATATAAAAATTTATAAGAAATGTTAAAATTTTTTTTAATTAAATTCTTTTTAAATGCACTCTTATTGTATGACTTAAAGCTTAATTTTAGCATATTCTTTTTGAAATTTGAAAGAAGAATATTGTATAATTTTTATATTATGGGAGTTCTGGTCTATGCAACAGAACCAAAGAATACGAATTCGTCTTAAAGCATTTGATCATAGATTAATTGATCAATCAACGTCAGAAATTGTTGAAACAGCTAAAAGAACTGGAGCACAAGTTCGTGGTCCTATTCCTCTTCCAACACATAAAGAACGTTTTACTGTATTAATTTCTCCTCATGTTAATAAGGATGCTCGCGATCAATATGAAATACGCACTCATAAAAGGCTTATTGATATTGTTGAACCGACTGAAAAGACAGTGGATGCTTTAATGAGATTAGATCTTGCTGCTGGTGTAGATGTGCAAATTAGTTTAGGTTAGTGATTGTATAGGTAAAATGATTAAAGGGATTGAAGAATATATGATTGGTTTAATTGGTAAAAAGATTGGCATGACTCGTATTTTTACAAGTGACGGCATATCTGTGTCAGTTACTGCAATTGAAATTCAAGAAAATAGAATTTCTCAAGTGAAAACTATAGACACTGATAGATATAATGCTGTTCAAATGACTACTGGAAATAAAAACAAAAATAAATTAATTAAATCAGAAGTTGGTCATTTTTTACGATCAGGAATACAAGCAGGTCGCGGTTTATGGGAATTTAGAATTTCTAAAAATATATTGAATTTCAAAGTTGGACAAGTATTAGATTTAAGAATATTTTCGAATTGTAAAAAAGTTGATGTAATTGGACGATCTAAAGGAAAAGGATTCTGTGGAACAGTAAAACGTTGGAATTTTCATACTCAAGATTCTAGTCATGGAAATTCATTGTCCCATCGAGCTCCTGGATCTATTGGACAAAATCAAACACCTGGAAGAGTATTCAAAGGAAAAAATATGGCAGGTCGTTTAGGAAATAATCGAGTTACAATACAAAACATAGATATAGTAAAAATTGATTTCGATCGTAGTTTACTTTTATTAAAAGGTTCAGTTCCAGGTTCAAAAGGAGGAGATCTTATTATTCGTCCAGCAATTAAAACAAAAGGAGTAAAGGATAATGGAATTAATTCTTCAAGATAAAAAAAATATTTTTTACGTATCTGATAAAGTTTTTAATTGCAATTTCAATGAAGCATTAATTCACCAGGTTATCGTTTCTTATTTATCTAGTTCTCGTCAGGGAACTAAAGCACAAAAAAGCCGTGCAGAAGTTTCTGGATCAGGTAAAAAACCATGGCGTCAAAAAGGAACAGGACGTGCCAGAGTAGGTTCTTTAAGAAGTCCTATATGGAGATCTGGTGGTGTGACTTTTGCAGCGAAGCCAAAAAATTTTTTTCAAAAAATTAATAAAAAAATGTATAAAGGAGCTTTAAGAAGTATTTTTTCCGAATTAATTCGGAAAAATCGTTTATTTGTTTTTGAAAATTTTAGTATCAATATACCTAAAACTAAGTTATTAGTAAATAAATTAAATTCTATAAAAATATTTGATGTTTTGGTTGTGACAGAAAAGTATGATAATAATTTACTTTTAGCTTCTCGAAATTTATATAAAGTTCATACTAAAACTATTAATTTGATAGATCCAGTAAGTTTAGTTTCTTTTAAACATGTTATTATTACTTCTGCAGCCATTAAAAAAGTTGAGACATTATTGTTATGATTATCGAACAGCAAATCTTAAAAAATTTTTTTTCTCCACATATTTCTGAAAAATCATCTATTGTTTCAAAAAAACGTGATGTTGTAGTAATAAAGGTACCTGTTAATGTTACAAAATTTGAAATCAAACAGACTATACAAAAATTATTTAAAGTGAAAGTGAATTGCATTAATACATTAATTGTTCAGGGTAAAAAAAAGCGTAAAAATGGCATTATAAGTCGCTTAAAAAATTGGAAAAAAGCTTATATTTTTTTAAAGAAAGGACAAAATGTTAACTTTATTGGCCATGAAGAGTCAACCGGTTAAGAGTGAGGACATGTATAAATGGCAATTGTTAAATGTAAACCAACATCTCCAGGTCGTCGTCATGTTATAAAATTAGATAATTCTAATTTACATAAAGGAAAACCATATTTTCGTTTGGTTACAAAAAAAAGTAAAAATGGAGGTCGAAACAATAATGGGCATATAACAGTTCGGCATATAGGAGGAGGTCATAAACGGTCGTATAGAATTATTGATTTTAAAAGAAATAAAGATAATATTTCTGCGATTGTTGAAAGATTAGAATATGATCCAAATAGATCTGCTAACATTGCTTTAGTTTTATATAGTGATGGAGAACGAAGATATATTTTAGCGCCTAAAGATTTGAAAATTGGTGCTAAAATAATTTCTGGGATTTCATCTGACATAAAAATTGGTAATGTTTTACCAATGAAAAATATTCCTATTGGAACAATTATTCATAACGTTGAGATGAGACCAGGAAAAGGAGCTCAAATTGCTAGATCAGCAGGCGTGGGTGTTCAATTAATTTCAAAAGAAGAAAAATATGTAACTATACGTTTGCGTTCAGGAGAAATTAGAAAATTAGAATCTAAGTGTAAAGCAACTATTGGAGAAGTGGGAAAAGAAGAACATATGTTAAGAGTTTTAGGAAAAGCTGGAGCTTCTCGTTGGAGAGGAATTCGTCCTACAGTTAGAGGTACTGCAATGAATCCAGTAGATCATCCACATGGTGGTGGTGAAGGGAAAAATTTTGGAAAACATCCTGTTAGTCCTTGGGGATTGCAAACTAAAGGTAAGAAAACTAGAAAAAATAAACGAACAGATCGATTTATTATAAAAAGCCGTAATAAATAACATAAGGAGATAATAAAGTGCCGCGTTCTCTTAAAAAAGGCCCATTTATTGATGTATCTTTATTTAAAAAAATTGAAATAGCTATTAAAAGTCATAATAAAAAGCCAATACGTACTTGGTCTCGTCGATCAACGATTTTTCCGAATATGATTGGTTTGACAATATCTGTTCATAATGGACGCCAACATGTCCCCATATTTATTACAGAAGATATGGTAGGACATAAGTTAGGTGAATTTTCTGTCACTCGTACGTATCGTGGTCATATTTCTGATAAAAAGATTAAGAAACGTTAGAGGAAATATTTAATATGGAAGCGTATGCTATACATCGTCAAGCCAGATCATCGGTGCAAAAAGTTAGATTAGTAGCTGATTTGATAAGAGGTCAAAAAGTTTTATGTGCTTTAAATATTTTAACTTTTAATAATAAAAAAGCATCAATATTAGTTAGGAAAGTTTTGCAATCAGCTATATCTAATGCAGAACATAATTTTGGAATAGGGATAAATAACTTAAAGATAACTAAAGTATTTGTTGACGAAGGTCCAACTATGAAAAGAATGATGCCACGTGCTAAAGGTCGTTCAGATCGCATTTTAAAAAGAACTAGTCATATTACTATAGTGGTTTCTGACTGTCTATAACAACTGGAGAATTATTCATGGGTCAAAAAGTGCATCCCAATGGCATGCGATTAGGTATAATTAAGCATTGGAATTCTGTTTGGTTTGCGAGTACTAAAAATTTTGCAGATATTTTAAATAGTGATTTTAAAGTTCGTGAATTTTTAAAAAGAAAGTTACTGAAAGCTTCAATTTCTCGTATTGTTATTGAGCGTCCCTCTAAAAGTATTCGAATCACAATATATAGTGCACGTCCTGGAATAGTAATAGGAAAAAAAGGAGAAGATGTAGAGAAATTACGATTAGCTATAACGTGTATTACAGGCGTTCCTGCACAAATTAATATATCTGAAATTCGCAAACCAGAATTAGATGCAAAATTAGTCGCTGATAACATTACATCTCAATTAGAGCGTAGAATAATGTTTAGGCGTGCTATGAAACGTGCTGTTCAAAATGCAATTAGGCAAGGAGCTAAGGGAATTAAAGTGGAAATAAGTGGACGTTTAGGTGGTGTAGAAATAGCAAGAAGAGAATGGTATCGAGAGGGAAGAGTTCCATTACATACTTTAAGAGCAGATATTGATTATAGTTTATCTGAAGCCTATACTACTTATGGTGTTATAGGAGTAAAAGTATGGATATTCAAAGGTGAATTATTAGGGGGTATGACATTGCCTACATTAGAAAGATCTATGTCTAAGTTGAAGAAGCATCAAAGAAAACACAAAAAGTAAGGAATTTGTTAAATGTTACAACCAAAAAGAACAAAATTTCGAAAAATGCACAAAGGTCGCAATCGAGGTCTTTCTACAGATGTGAATTTACATTTTGGGTCATATGGACTAAAGGCTATTGAAAGAGGACGAATAAAATCTAGTCAAATTGAATCAGCTAGAAGAGCTATTTCTCGATCTATTAAAAGACAAGGAAAGATTTGGATCAGAATATTTCCTGATAAACCGATTACTCAAAAGCCTTTAGAAGTAAGAATGGGAAAAGGAAAAGGTAACGTAGAATATTGGGTTGCTTTAGTACAACCTGGAAAAATTTTATATGAAATGGACGGTGTATCTGAAGAGATTTCTAGAGAAGCTTTTAGATTAGCAGCATCAAAATTACCTATAAAAACTGTTTTTGTGCATAAGAGGATATTTCCATGTTTATGAAAGAAATAAAAAAAAAACTATTGAAGAATTGAAAATTAATCTACTAAATTTGTTGCGAGAACAATTTAATTTGCGTTTGCAATTTTCTTCTAAAAAATTGCAAAAACCTCATTTATTACGTTTAGTACGTCGTAATATTTCTCGAATTAATTTTTTATTGTCTTATAAGGAAAAGTATGGTGAGTAATAAAATTCGTACATTTTTAGGCCGTGTTATTAGTAATACTATGCAAAAAACGTTAGTTGTTTCTATTGAACGTATTGTTAAACATCCTTTGTATAAAAAGTTTATCAAACGAACAACGAAATTACATGTTCACGATGAAAAAAATGCATGCTCGTTAGGAGATATGGTAGAAATTCGTGAATGCAGGCCAATATCTAAAAGTAAATCTTGGACAGTAATGAAAATTATTAAAAAATCTACTATAGTATCGTAAATATTATTTATAAATAGTATTTTAAAAAGTTTTATTGGTTTTATTTTTGTATTTTAATTTTTTATAATTGTATTATTTAAATAACTTATATATAAATTGAATATGTTTTTTATTTTATAGGATTTAGTATGATTCAAGAGCAAAGCATATTAAACGTAGCAGATAACTCTGGTGCTCGTATTGCTATGTGTATTAAAGTTTTAGGTGGTTCGCGTCGTAGATATGCAAACATAGGTGATATTATTAAAATAGCTATAAAAGAAGCTATACCTAGAGGAAAAGTTAAAAAAGGGGAGGTATATAGAGCAGTTGTAGTGAGAACTAGAAAAGGGATAAGGCGTCTCGATGGTTCTATTATTAAATTTGATACTAATTCTTGTGTTATATTAAATAATAATGATCAACCTTTAGGAACAAGAATATTTGGTCCTGTTACACGAGAATTAAGAAATGAAAAGTTTATAAAAATCATTTCATTAGCTCCAGAAGTTTTATAAGAGGAATATATAATTATGGCAGCGAAAATAAAAAAGAATGACAATGTAATTGTTATAACGGGAAAAGAAAAAGGAAAAATAGGAGTAGTAAAAAGGATATTATTTAAAAATAAAGTTATTATACAAGGTATAAACTTAGTAAAAAAACATCAAAAATCTGTCCCTGATAAAGATATAGTAGGAGGAATAATAAAAAAAGAAGCAGGAATTCATATTTCTAATATAGCTATTTTAAATCCTGACACGAAAAAACCAGATCGCATTGGTTTTAAAATTAAAAATAATAAAAAAATAAGATTTTTTAAATCAAATAATAATATTGTTAAGTAAATTGGAGCATTTCCAGTGTTGTGTTTTAAAAATTATTATAAAACCAAAGTATCAAAAGATTTTATGTGTAAGTTTAATTATTCTTCTATTATGCAAGTTCCTCGAATTGAAAAAATTACTTTAAATATTGGTGTGGGATTGGCTTCAATAGATAAGAAACATCTTGATAATGCCGTATCTGATTTAACTAAAATATCTGGTCAAAAACCGCTAATAACTAAGGCTCGTAAGTCTGTTTCTAGCTTTAAGATTCGTAAGGGATATCCTATTGGTTGTAAGGTAACTTTGCGTAATCAAAAAAAATGGGATTTTTTAGAACGTTTAATTATTATAGCAATACCTAGGATTCGTGATTTTCGCGGATTTTCTAAACGTTCTTTTGATGGAAGAGGAAATTATAGTATTGGAATTCGTGAACAAATTATTTTTCCTGAAATAGATTATGATAAAATAGATCGTATTAGAGGTATAAATATTACTATTACTACTACAGCTATTACTGACAGCGAAGGTTATGCATTGTTATCGGCTTTTAGCTTTCCTTTTAAAAAATAAAATGAGAAAATTATAAGATGGCTAAACAATCAATAAAAGCACGTGAAGTAAAACGTATTAAATTAGCTAAGAAATTTTTTTTAAAAAGAATGCATTTAAAAGCTGTAATATCTAATATAAGTACTTCCAAGGAAGATCGTTGGAATGCTGTATTAAAATTACAAAAATTTCCTCGTGATTCTAGTCCTATTCGTCAACGTAATCGTTGTAGGCAAACTGGAAGACCACATGCATTTTTAAGAAAATTTGGATTAAGTCGAATTAAGGTAAGAGAAATAGCGATGAAAGGAGAAATTCCTGGCTTAAAAAAAGCTAGTTGGTAAAATTGTAAACGTTTTTTTTTGGAGTTATATATATGACCATACAAGATCCTGTAGCAGACATGTTGACAAGAATTCGAAACAGTCAATTAGCTAATAAAATTTCGGTAATCATGCCTTCTTCCAAATTGAAAGTAGCTATTAGTATTATCCTAAAAAAGGAAGGATATATTAAAGATTATTTTATAAAAAAAAATATTTCTAAACCTAAATTAGAGTTAGTTTTAAAATATTTTAATGGAAAACCTGTAATTGAAAATATAAAAAGAATTAGTTCTCCTAGTTTACGAGTATATAGTAGAAAAAACAAATTACCAAAAATTATGGCTGGTTTAGGTATAGCTATAATTTCTACTTCCAAAGGAGTTATGACTGATAAATTAGCTCGTTATTCTGGTTTAGGTGGCGAAATTATTTGTCATGTGACTTAATTGGAGGGAATATGTCGCGGATTGCAAAAAAAATAGTTATTGTCCCATCTTGTGTTGATATTAAATTATCTGGACAGAAAATAACAGTAACAAATGAAAAAAAAATTCTTGATCGAATTTTAAATAATAATGTAATAGTAAGTTATATCAATGGACATTTAAGTTTTAAAAGTAAAATTAGTTCTTATAAGGGTTGGGCACAAGCTGGTACTGCTCGATCTTTAGTGTTTTCTATGATTGTTGGTGTGACAACAGGATTTTTAAAAAAATTACAATTGTTAGGAGTAGGTTTTAGGATTTCTTTAGTTAATGAAAATGCTTTGCATTTATATTTAGGGTATTCTCATATAATTAAATATTTTATTCCTAAAGGTATTTCTATAGAATGTCCATCTCAAACAGAAATAATTATTAAAGGATATGATAAACAATTAGTTGGTCAAGTAGCTGCTGATATAAGATCTTATCGAACTCCAGAAGCATATAAAGGAAAAGGTATTCGTTATGATAATGAAATTGTACGAATAAAAGAGGCTAAAAAGAAATAATATGATGGTTTTTTTTAATAAAAAACGAGCTCGTATTCGAAGAGCTACAAACACACGGTATAAATTAAAAACGTTACAATCTATTCGTTTGGTTGTTCATCGTACTTCTAGACATATTTATGCACAAATTATTTCTTTTAATAATTCTTCGGTTTTGGCGGTTGCTTCTACTCTTGAAAAAAATTTTTCAAAATTAATTAAATATACAGGAAATAAAGAAGCTGCTTCTATTATTGGAAAAACTATTGCTGAACGAGCTTTAAAAAAAGGTATTGAACATGTTGCATTTGATCGTTCTGGTTTTAAATATCATGGTCGTATTCAAGCTTTAGCACATGCAGCAAGAAAAGTAGGATTGAAATTTTAAGAGACAAAATTTTATGGCAATTTATATTGATAAAAAAAATACTTTAGATTTAAAGGAAAAGTTAATTTCAGTTAATCGAGTTTCAAAGACAGTAAAAGGTGGTCGAGTTTTTTCATTTACTGCTTTAACAGTAGTAGGAAATGGCAATGGAAAAGTTGGTTTTGGATATGGAAAAGCACGTGAGGTTCCGTCTGCTATTCAGAAAGCAATGGAAAAAGCTCGTAGAAACATGATTAGTATAACTTTAAAGAAAAATACTTTACAATATCCTATTTTTGGAACTTTTACGGGTTCAAACATTTTTATGAAACCAGCTTCAGAAGGAACTGGTATTATTGCTGGTGGTGCTATGAGAGCTGTTTTAGAAGTAGCAGGTGTTTATGATGTTTTAGCAAAAGCTTATGGATCTACTAATCCTATTAATGTAGTACGAGCTACTATGTCAGGATTAGAAAATATGAAATCTCCTGAAATGATAGCTGCTAAACGTAATAAGTCAGTCAGAGAGATTATGGTAAAATAACATGGTTAAATATTTAGAAATAACTCAGATAAAAAGTGCAATAGGGAGATTGCCTAAGCATAAAGCAACTTTAACAGGATTGGGATTACGTCGTATTGGACATACAGTAAAGCGTAAAAATACTGCTTCTATTCAAGGAATGATTAAAAAGATATCTTATATGTTAAAAGTTGTTTGAGTATTATAAATGAGGATTTATTAAAATGTATTTGAATACTATCTTTCCATCTTTTGGTTCTCATAAGATACGTAAGAGAAAAGGGCGCGGAATTGGATCAGGTTTTGGAAAAACAGCAGGAAGAGGGCATAAAGGTCAAAAGTCTAGATCTGGTGGAATAGTAAATAAAGGATTTGAAGGTGGTCAAACTCCTTTATATAGACGTATTCCAAAATATGGATTTACTTCTTGTAAGTCACGAAATAAGTCTGAAATAAAATTATCATCATTACTTAAATTTTCCAAACAAGTGATTAATTTGGATTTATTAAAAAATTTTAAGATAGTAAAAAAACACGTTAAGTTTGTTAAAATAATTTTATCAGGAACGGTGGTTACTGCGCCATTAACGATTCGTGGATTATATGTTACAAAAGGAGTTCGTAATATAGTAAAAATTT
The DNA here is from genome assembly GCA_039829995.1 of Buchnera aphidicola (Nurudea yanoniella). Lineage (NCBI taxonomy): Bacteria > Pseudomonadati > Pseudomonadota > Gammaproteobacteria > Enterobacterales > Erwiniaceae > Buchnera > Buchnera aphidicola. Next base: position 516,523 of record CP140036.1, on the reverse strand, counting down.
CTGGTGGAACAGTTCAGGAGTAATCAGTAGGTGTTATGATAAAAAAAAAAATTGTAAAGCATATTAAACCATTTAATACTAAATTATATGAATTAAAAAAAAGAATTTTTTTTGTTTTAATATCGTTAGTAATTTTTAGAATAGGATCATTTATTCCTATTCCTGGAATTGATACTGTTGTTTTATCGCAATTATTACAAAATCAGAAAGGTACTCTTGTTGAAATGTTTAACATGTTTTCTGGTGGTGCTCTAAGTCGAGCGTCAATTTTTGCATTAGGTATTATGCCTTTTATATCAGCATCAATTATTATACAAATGTTAACTTTAGTATATCCAAAATTTATTGAAATGAAAAAAGATGGAGAGGCTGGTCGAAGAAAAATTAATATATACATAAGATATACCACTTTAGTTCTAGCTGGTTTTCAATCATTTGGTATCGCTATAAGTTTGCCAAATATATCAGGGTTGAAACATTTGGTAATTAATCCTGATATATATTTTTATTGTACTTCTATTGTTAGTTTAGTTACAGGAACTGTTTTTTTAATGTGGTTAGGTGAGTTAATTACTAAAAGAGGTATTGGAAATGGAATTTCAATAATTATATTTTCTGGAATTGTTTCTGGTTTACCTGTTTCTATTGAGCATACTTTTGAGAAATTACGGCAAGGAAGTTTAAGTGTTTTTTTATTTTTTTTAATTTCAATAATTATTATTTTAGTGATATTTTTTGTTGTATTTATCGAAAGAAGTTATAGAAAAATTAATGTTAATTATGCTAGAAATTATCAGAATCGTCGTATTCACTCTAAAAACTATACGCACTTACCTTTGAAGTTAAATATGTCAGGAGTTATACCAGCTATTTTTGCTTCAAGTGTTATGTTGTTTCCTATTTCTGTGGCTTCTTGGTTAGGCGGTGGAGATAATTGGCAGTGGCTAATAAATATTTCTTTCTATTTACAACCTACTCAACCAATATATATATTTTTTTATGCAGTAGCTATCATGTTTTTTTGTTTTTTTTATACTGGATTAATTTTTAATTCCAAAGAAACAGCTGATAATTTAAAAAAATCTGGAGCTTTTATTTCAGGAATTCGTCCTGGAATACAAACATCTAAATATATTAATAGGATAATGTTACGATTAACATTAATTGGTTCTTTTTATATGATGTTTATATGTTTGGTACCAGAATTTTTACATATTTTTATGGAAGTTCCCTTTTATTTTGGTGGTACATCTTTGCTTATTGTAGTCGTTGTGATTATAGATTTCATTTCTCAAATTCAAACACATATTATGTCTACTCAATATGAATCTGTTTTAAAAAAATCTAATTTAAATCTTTGAAAATATTAATTTTATACTTTTATTTTTAGGTGATAGTAATGAAAGTCCGTGCTTCAGTAAAAAAGTTTTGTAGAAACTGTAAAATTATTCGTAGAAATAATGTGGTTAGGGTGATTTGTAGTATTGATCCTAAACATAAACAACGTCAAGGTTAAAAATTTTTAATAGAAGTATAATGTTTGGAAAATGTGTATTAAACAACAATTATTTTAACATTTTTTGTTCGTATAATATTAATATATTTATGGGAGATTTTGTAGTGGCGCGTATAGCAGGAATTAATATTCCTAATAATAAACATGTTGTTATTGCGTTAATGAGTATATATGGTGTAGGAAAAAAACGATCGAAATTAATTTGTGGTTCATCGGGTATTTCAGAAAACATAAAAATCTGTAATTTAACAGAAAGTCAAATAGATATTCTTAGAATTGAAGTATCTAAATTTATTGTAGAAGGTGATCTTAGAAGAGAAGTCAATTTAAATATAAAACGCTTAGTAGATCTTAATTGTTATCGTGGATTACGTCATCGCAAAAATCTTCCAGTGCATGGCCAAAGAACTAAAACAAATGCTCGTACTAGAAAAGGTTTTCGTAAATTAATTAAAAAATAATAAGAGGATTTAAAAATTATGATAAAAGAACCAGTTCGTACGAAAAAACGTGTTAAGCAACAAATATTAGATGGTATAGCACATATTCACGCTTCTTTTAATAATACTATCGTTTCTATTAGTGATCGACAAGGAAATATTTTAGGTTGGGCAACAGCTGGTGGTTCTGGATTTAGAGGATCAAGAAAATCTACTCCTTTTGCTGCACAAGTAGCTGCTGAGCGTTGTTCGGAGATTGTTAAAGATTACGGTATTAAAAATTTAGAAGTTATGGTAAATGGTCCTGGCCCAGGAAGAGAATCAACTATTAGAGCTTTAAATTCTGCTGGATTTCGGATCACTAATATTACTGATGTTACTCCTATTCCTCATAATGGTTGTCGATCTCCTAAAAAACGTCGAGTATAAATTAAAATTAGTTATATTTTTTATGTTAGGAAAAATTTCAATATGGCAAAATATTTGGGTCCTAAATTAAAGTTATCTCGAAGAGAGGGAACAGATTTATTTCTAAAGTCTGGAATTCGTTCAATTGATTCGAAATGTAAATTAGATAAATTACCTGGCCAACATGGTTCTAGAAAACCTCGTTTATCAGATTATGGTATTCAGTTACGAGAAAAACAAAAAGTTCGTAGATTATATGGAATATTAGAATCGCAATTTCATAATTATTATAAACGTTCTGTTAGATTGAAAGGAAATACAGGAGAGAACTTATTAATTTTATTAGAAAAACGTTTAGATAATATAGTTTATCGAATGGGATTTGGTGCTACACGATTTGAATCTCGTCAATTAATAAGTCATAAATCAATTTCAGTAAATGGAAGGTTGGTTAGTATTCCTTCGTATCAAGTTACTATTGGAGATACAGTGTGTATTCGGGAGAAATTTCGAAAACATACTCGTATAAAAGCAGCTTTAGAATTACTTGAACATCGCGAATTATCAGATTGGATAGAAGTAAATGTTTCTAAAATGGAAGGTATATTTAAGCGTATTCCTGAACGTTCGGATTTATCTGCAGAAATTAACGAACATTTAATTGTCGAACTTTATTCTAAGTAAAATGTAGATTTTAAAAGGAGACACGATGCAGGGTTCTATGAATGATTTTTTAAAACCGAGATTAGTAGATGTTCAACATATTAATGTAAAACATTCTAAAATTACTCTTGAACCATTAGAACGCGGTTTTGGCCATACTCTTGGAAATGCTTTACGAAGAATTTTATTATCTTCTATGCCAGGTTGTGCGGTAACAGAAGTTGAAATTGAAGGAGTTCTCCATGAATATAGTACTAAAGAAGGAATAAAAGAAGATATTATTGAAATTTTACTAAATTTAAAAGGATTAGCAGTAAAATTATATGGAAAAGATCAAATTGTTTTAACATTACATAAGTCCGGTATAGGAGTAGTAAGAGCTTCTGATATCATTCATAATAGTGATGTAGAATTTGTAGATCCTGAACATGTAATTTGTAATTTGACATATGAAAATGTTTCGATAATTATGCGAATTAAAATAGAACGAGGTCGAGGTTATGTCACGGCGGCTTCTAGAATAAATCTGATAGATAGGGAACATTCTATAGGAAAATTATTAATCGATGCCTGTTATAGTCCAATAGAGCGTATTGTATATAACGTAGAAGCAGCTCGTGTTGCTCAAAGAACAGATTTAGATAAATTAGTAATTGAAATTGAAACTAATGGTACGATTGATCCAGAAGAAGCGATTCGTCGTGCTGCTACCATATTATCAAGTCAATTAGAAGCATTTGTAGATTTAAAAGATATTCATGAACCGGAAGTAACAGAAGAAAAGCCTGAATTTGAACCTATTTTACTTCGTTTGGTTGATGATTTAGAATTGACAGTAAGATCTGCTAATTGTTTAAAAGCAGAATCTATACATTATATTGGAGACTTAGTCCAAAAAACAGAAGTTGAACTATTAAAAACTCCTAATTTGGGAAAAAAATCTTTAACTGAAATTAAAGATGTATTATCAGCAAGAGGTTTATCTCTAGGTATGCGGCTAGAAAATTGGCCTCCTATAAGTATTGTAAATGATTGATTAGTTTATTACTTGTAAATTTAAGAAATTATATATAAAAGGTTATTTTTACATGAGACATAGAAAAATTGGTCGTAAATTTAATAGGAACAATGTTCATGTCAAAGCAATGTTAAATAATATGGTATGTTCATTATTAAATTATGAAATTATAAAAACTACAGTAGCTAGAGCTAAAGAATTACGCCGCATTGTAGAACCATTAATAACTCGGTCTAAAACCAATTCAGTTTCTAATAGACGTTTAGTTTTTTCTAAAATTAGAAATAATTTCATAGTGTCTAAGTTGTTTAATGATCTTGGACCTTATTTTTTAGATAGGCCTGGTGGATATACTCGAGTATTAAAATGTGGTTACCGATTCGGTGATAAAGCGCCTATGGCATATATTCAACTTGTAGATAGATTACAATCTAAAAATAAGTCTAAAACGAAAAATATTGTTAAAAAGACTTAACTATCATATTTTACAATGTTTTTCTTAGTATTTTAAGTAAAATACTTATATTTTTTTATAACAAACGGCATTGCATGCCGTTCTGTTTTTAATTATTTAAAATTTTTTTATTAGTAGTTTAAATATTAAAAATTTTAAATAAGTAAATTTTTTGAACAATATAATATATTTTATTTTTATATATTTTAATGTTTTGATTTGTAGATTTTTTTAATTTTAATATTATTATTTAATATAGATTAATGAAAGGAATATTAGTGGTCCAATATTATATTGATAAATTACTTTATTTTTCTAACAAATTTGTAAGTAAAAGCAATAATTAAAGTATGTATTTTTTATTTTTAGTATTATATTTAACAAAAATTTAAATAAATTAATCATAATTATTATACAATATAATTGGTTTATAAGTCAACAGTAAGAATATTGAATATATAAATTTTAATTTTTACATTTTAGTAACTTTTATAATTCAATATTGCTTAATTGTTTTCAATATTTTATATTACATTAGTCTAATTTTATTTTTGGAATACACCAATATTTTGAAAATTTATTTAAAGCATATATATCTGTTATTTTCTTCCCAGGGAGTTGAATTTTTGTGATGTTTAGTATATTTTTTCCAGTTTGTATTTGTAATCCGTTTTTATTAAACGATATTATTTCTCCTATTTCATATGTATTGATGTTATATTGCATAATAACGTTAGCTTCCCAAACTTTTATATTTTTATGGCATATTGTAAAATAGCTTGTTGGCCAAGGATTAAATGCCCTTATGCATTTTTCTAATTGTGTTGCATCCTGAGACCAATTTATTTGTGCATCAGTTTTTTTTATTTTTTTAGAATAAGTTGTTAATGTACTTTGAATAACAGTGTTATTTGTTTTTAATTCGATTTTTTTTAATGCTAATAACATTGCTTTACATCCTAATTTTATTAATTGTTTTTTTAAGCTGCTACTTGTATCAGATTTTTTTATTTTATAAGTTAATGAGTGCAATATTTTTCCAGAATCTATTGCTTCTTCCATTTTTATAATAGTTATTCCTGTTATTGAATCTCCATGTAATATAGCTGATTGTATAGGAGAAGAACCTCTCCATCTAGGAAGTAAAGAAGCATGTATATTAATACAGCCTATTTTAAATGAATTAAGTATATGTTTTGGAAATATTAAACCGTATGAAACTACGATCATTAAGTCAGCACGTAATTCATGTAGTTTGTTGTATAATTTATAACATTGTAAAGATTTAGGTTGTAATATTAGGATATCATGTTTTTTAGCCGTTTTTTTTACTAAAGATTCAACAATGTGTTGGCCTCTTCCAGAAGCTCGATCAGGTTGAGTAAGTATTCCAATAATATTATATTTACAAGAGATTAATGTTTGTAAATGTTTTTCTGAAAATTCAGATGTTCCGGCAAAAATAATTTTTAAAGGTTTATTCATTTTTATGAGAAGATGATTAGAAGTCATTTTTTATTTTTTTAAAAAAATTTTTATATTTTTTTTGTCGATATCTGATAAATAGTCGATTAGTAATTTTCCAATTAAATGATCTATTTCATGTTGAATACAAATTGACAAAAGCGAAGTTGCTTCAAATTTTATTGTTTTTCCAAAATAATTTAATGCAGTTACTATGATTTTATATGATCGAGGAATCAGAACTTGACAATTAGGAATAGATAAACATCCTTCTTTTATACTAGTATTCCCGTATGTTTTAATGATTTTAGGGTTAATTAGTGTTAGTGGATTCTTTAATGTTGAAATGTTATCGATAACTATGATTTGTAAAGGAATGTTAACTTGAGGAGCAGCTAATCCTATACCATTTTCATAAAACATTGTTTCAAACATATTGTCAACAATTTTTTGAATTGATTTATTTATATTGCAAATAGGTTTTGCAATAATTCGTAAGTTTTCATTAGGATACTTTAATATTTTAAGAATAGACATAGTTTTTTGAAAATTTACTGTGTTAAATTATAATTTATTATAGACGTTTTTTTGATTGAAAAATAAGGATTTTCCCTAATTTTGTAGAAATAAAATAAAAATATTTTTAAAATCAGTAAATAATTTTTAATTTTAAACGATAGTTTTTTAAGTTTCAGGAACATTTAATGATGGTGAAAAGTATATCATTGACTGAGTGTGTAGAAAATTTGAAAAATGATGGTGTTGTAATTTATCCTACAGAGTCAGTGTTTGGACTAGGATGCGATCCAGATAAAAAATGTGTTGTTAAAAAATTACTCAATTTAAAAAAAAGACAATGGAATAAAGGATTAATATTAGTAGCATCTAATTATAGTCAAATTCAAAAATATATTTCTGAAAGTATGATATCTGTTAAAAATAAAAATTTTATGTTGAACAATTGGCCTGGTCCTATTACTTTTTTGGTACCAGCAAAAGATACAGTTCCATTTTGGTTAACTGGAGCGTCAAAATTTTTGGCAGTTCGCATTAGTTCGCATGCTTCGATTATAGAGTTATGTAATAAATTTGGAAAAGCGATAGTTTCTACTAGTGCTAATAAATCTGGTTTAAATCCATGTAAAACGCATACAGAAGTTATAGAACAATTTGGAAAAAATATTCCTATTTTATATGGAAAATTAGGAAATCAAAAAAATCCTACTAAGATAGTAAATATTATTAGTGGAGAATTAATTCGTCATGCTTAAAAAAAATTCAAGCAATTTTTCAGTATTTGGAAATCCAATTCATCATACTAAATCTCCTTATATTCATGAATTATTTTCTAAACAAACAGGAATTATTTATAATTATGATTCTACTTTAGTTCCTTTAAATAAATTTTTTGAGTATATGATTCAGTTTTTTTCGCATAAAGGAATTGGAGCAAATATTACTATTCCTTTTAAAGAAAAAGCATTTTTAATGTCAGATAAATTAACTTATGCTGCAAAAGTTTCACGATCGGTCAATACTTTTAAAAAATTACAAGATGGAAAAATTTTAGGAGATAACACAGATGGAAAAGGTATTTTATATGATTTAATACGGTTAAAATTTATAAAAAAGAATGATACTGTTTTAGTAATAGGTTCTGGAGGTGCTGCTAGAGGAATTATTTTTTCATTACTATTATATGGCTGTTATGTATTTATATTAAATAGAACGATGAGTCGAGCTTTAAATTTAGTCGAAAGTTTTAAAAAATTTGGATCGATTTCTATATTTCAACATACAAAAAGAAAAGATGAACCATTTGATATAGTAATTAATGCTATTGCTAATATTGAAACTAGTTCTTTATGGAATTCAATTGAGTTCTTAATAGACAAAAAAACTTATTTTTATGATATTAATTATTCTATTAATCAAAGAACATTTTTTCTTAAATGGTGTATTGATCGAGGCGTTCTTATTTTTTCGGACGGAATAGGAATGTTAGTTAGTCAAGCTGCATATTCTTTTTATTTATGGCATAATATTTTTCCAGATATTGAGTCAGTTATTTTAAAATTACAGGATGGTTAATTTATATATCTCTCAATAAGTTATTTATTAATTTTAAAATTTAAAAAAACTCTTGACTCTTTCGTGTCATTATGTAACATAAGTAAAAGATATATGATTTAATATTTTTTGTATTATTTTTCAATTATTTGGTCTCCTTCGTCTAGAGGACTAGGACATCGCCCTTTCACGGCGGTAACAGGGGTTCAAATCCCCTAGGAGACAAATAAATTTAAAATCATTAAAATTATTTGTATACTATATTGAATCAATGTGTTATTCTTTTGTAGATTCATATGATATTTATATTTTTTTTAAATTAATAAGTTTTAGCTCTTTAAAAATTCGGAAGCAAGAAATTTTATACTTAAATTATAAATTAAACGTCTGTGGGTTGTAAGATTAAGCGTAAAAGCGTATATGGTGGATGCCTTGGCAGTCAGAGGCGAAGAAGGACGTGCTAATCTGCGAAAAGTATCGGCTAGTTGATATGACGCGATATAAACCGATAATATCCGAATGGGGAAACCCGATGTTTTATTTAAAACATCATTATTAATTGAATTAATAGGTTAATAAAGCAAACCGAGAGAACTGAAACATCTAAGTACCTCGAGGAAAAGAAATCAAACGAGATTCCCTTAGTAGTGGCGAGCGAAAAGGGAGAAGCCTAGAACATAATTATATGTTAGTTTTTAGTAGAATAACTTGGAAAAGTTTACAGTATAGGGTGATAGTCCCGTATACGAAAATTATTAATTTTATAAGTTCGAGAAGTAGAACGGGACACGAGAAATCCTGTTTGAATATGGGGGGACCATCCTCTAAGGCTAAATACTCCTGACTGACCGATAGTGAACTAGTACCGTGAGGGAAAGGCGAAAAGAACCCCGGTAAGGGGAGTGAAATAGAACCTGAAACCGTATACGTACAAGCAGTAGTAGCCTTTTTTTTAAAAGGTGACTGCGTACCTTTTGTATAATGGGTCAGCGACTTGTATTCTGTAGCAAGGTTAACCGATTTTAAAATAGGGGAGCCGTAGGGAAACCGAGTCTTAAACAGGCGATTTAGTTTCAGGATACAGACCCGAAACCCGGTGATCTAGCCACGGGCAGGTTGAAGGTTGGATAAAACTAACTGGAGGACCGAACCGACTGATGTTGAAAAATCAGCGGATGACCTATGGTTAGGGGTGAAAGGCCAATCAAACCGGGAGATAGCTGGTTCTCCCCGAAAGCTATTTAGGTAGCGCCTCCATCCTGGGGCTGAAGCAGGTCCCAAGGGTATGGCTGTTCGCCATTTAAAGTGGTACGCGAGCTGGGTTTAGAACGTCGTGAGACAGTTCGGTCCCTATCTGCCGTGGGCGTAGGAAGATTGAGGAGATCTACTTCTAGTACGAGAGGACCGAGGTGGACGCATCCCTGGTGTTCGGGTTGTCATGCCAATGGCATTGCCCGGTAGCTAAATGCGGAAAAGATAAGTGCTGAAAGCATATAAGTACGAAACTTACTCTAAGATTAGTCTTCCCTGAAGCATTTTTAATGCTTACTGAAGGGACGTTGGAGATTACGACGTTGATAGGCTGGATGTGTAAGCATAGCAATATGTTAAGCTAACCAGTACTAATGACCCGAGAGGCTTAATCTTACAACACCAGAGATGTTTAAGTAATATTTTAACGTATTAGTTTCATGCAATCCGATTTTGATTTATTTAAATATCTAATATATTCAAATGTTTAAACAGCCTGGTAAAAATAGTGTTATGGTACCACCTGAAACCATGTCGAACTCAGAAGTGAAACATTTCAACGCCAATGGTAGTACGGGGTTTCCCCGTGTGAGAGTAGGAAATTGCCAGGTTGTAAAAAAAATCCGAATCAACTTCGGATTTTTTTTTATATTTTTAATTTTAAAATTATATTAGTATTAAATTTTTAGTAATATTATTTATATTTTTAGGAAAATGATGTTACTAAAAAAAATAGTATTTTAAAGTAATTTTAATATATCATTTAATAATGTTTTATTAAGGTTATAAGTAAAACAATTAATCATCGTTGTGCTAGCTTGCAATTTAAGTTTAGTGTATATTTTTCATGTGAAGGTAATATAGATGTCTAAGATTAAAGGTAATGTGAAATGGTTTAATGAATCTAAAGGGTTTGGTTTCATTACACCTGAAGATGGAAGTAAAGATGTTTTTGTACATTTTTCAGCTATCCAAAGCAACGGATTTAAAACTTTGTCAGAAGGTCAAAGTGTTGAATTCGAAATTACCGAAGGAGCAAAAGGGCCGTCCGCTGCTAATGTTATTAGTTTATAGAGTTGTTTCATTGAAGTAATCGTAAATATATTTTAATATTGTAATGCAGCTTTGCTGCTGCATTACATTTTTGTGACATTTAAGTAGATAAAATATGTGAAATTATGTATCTTATATAAGTTTCTGATGATATATATTGCATTAATGTGTTGTTTATAGTACCATTCGAACTGTATTAATGTTACTCAATTCGTGGTATAAGCTTTCTATTTGTTCAAAATTGTTAGCAAAAATTGTAACAGAAATAGATAAGTAATTTCCTTTATTACTAGATTTTATTTGTGGAACATAATCACCTGGAACTTTACATTGAATTACTCTTATTATTTGATCAATCAATTCAGGTTGAGCTAATCCGATAACTTTATAAGTAAATAAACAAGGAAATTTTAACATTTTTTCAAGTTTATTTTTCATATTTATTCCTATATATGGAAGATCTTACAAAATTAAATTGTATTAATAAAATGTAAATATTAAGTAATCTTTTTTGTAATATTTATATCTGCTTTTTAGCTAAAATTTATTTTTTATAATTTTAAAATAGTTACTTGTATTAAAATTTTTTATTTTTTTTGAGATATTTGTTTTTTTAATTTCGGTTTTAATATATAAGGAAATTGTATATTTATTTTAAATTTTTCTGATTTTTATTTTTTGAAAGAGATAAGTAAATTAATATTTTATTAAAAAATTAGTAATTATATTGCTTATATTTTTAAAATATTTTACTTTTTTATGTGTTAAATATATTATTATTTAATAATATATAGTTATTTTATGTTTTAATGTAAAATTATATATAAAATAAATGGATTTTTTATATTTAAAATTGTAGAAATATAAATAAAACATTTTAATAGTGTAACATGAATGTTACCATATAATAAAATTAATTATTTTATAGATTTATAATTTTATTTTTTAAAAGACGATTATGATGTTAGATATTTTTAATTCTTATACAAGAAAGCATGAAATATTGAAAATAAATTTAGATAAAACTATTAACATGTATGTTTGCGGTGTTACCGCGTATGATTATTGTCATATTGGTCATGGAAGAACGTTTATATTCTTTGATATAGTCTTGCGTTATTTACGTTATTGTGGATATAGGGTAAAATATGTACGTAATATAACAGATATTGATGATAAAATTATTTATAAAGCTTTGAAAAATGATGAAAAAATTTCAGATTTTTCTGATCGTATGATCTTTCAAATGCAAAATGATTTTTTAAATCTTAATATTATTACTCCTGATTATGAACCCCGTGTGACAGAAAATATAGATGCTATTATCAAGATTATTTCAAAATTATTAAAAAAGAAACATGCTTATGTATTAAATAATGGAGATGTGATGTTTTCTATTGATACATATCCAAAATATGGAAAATTTTCAAATCAATTTATGCATAAATTGAAAGTAGGAGCACGTGTTTCTAAAAGAGAGGATAAACGTAATCCATTAGATTTTGCTTTATGGAAAATTTCTAAAAAAGAAGAGACATGTTATTGGAAATCTCCATGGGGGATAGGTAGACCAGGATGGCATATAGAATGTTCAGCTATGAGTACATCTATTTTAAAAGATAGAATAGATATTCATGGTGGAGGAAAGGATTTATTGTTTCCTCATCATGAAAATGAATTAGCTCAATCTACATGTATAAACAAAGATTTTTGCGTTAATCATTGGATGCATACTGAATTAGTAATCATACAAAATAAAAAAATGTCTAAATCTTTAGGAAATGTTTTGTTGTTGAAAGATTTTTTAATGCGTTATGATTCAGAAAGTATTCGATATTTTTTGCTATCTACGCATTATCGTCATCCATTATATTTTAGTGAAAGTAATTTAAAGAAATCTGAAAAATTATTAAAAAAGTTATATTCTTCTTTAAAAGATATTGATTTTCATGGATTAAGTTTATCTGAAGATCGATTTTTTAAGGTTATTTTTTGTAAAGCATTAAATACTGATTTTAATACTCCTAAAGCTCTTTCGATATTATTGCAAATTTCTAGAAAAATAAATTTATTGAAGTTAAAATATAAAAGTAATATTAGCGAACTTGTAATTTTAGCTTATACTTTAAAGAAATTAGGTAGTGTTTTAGGAATATTATTGAAGGATTCAAATTTTTTTCTCAAAAAAAATAATACATTTCATTCTTACGAAAAAAATATAATTAATTCTTTAATCAAAAAAAGAGATAATGCAAGAAAATTAAAAAATTGGATATATGCGGATGAAATACGTAAAGAATTACTGAAATTAGGTATTGTTTTAGAAGATTCAAAGTATTCTACTTATTGGAGAAAGATGTAAAATAAAAATTTTTACATAAATTAATTTTACAAAAATGTTATCAATAGGGATTTTAAATTTTTTATAATTTTTAATTATTAAGTTTTATGCAGGCTGTTAAAGTATTTTGTAATAATGTTATTACAGTCATAGGACCTACGCCTCCAGGAACCGGCGTAATATATGATGCTCGTAGAATTGCTGATTTGAAATCTACATCTCCTACTATTTTCCCATTGTTCAATCGATTAATTCCTACATCAATTACTATGGCACCCGGTTTAATCCAACTTCCTTTTAAGAATTTTTCTTTTCCTATGGCAATTACGATTATATCAGCTTGTTTAACAAAATATTTTATATTTTTCGTAAATCTGTGTGTCATAGTAGTAGTACATCCAGATAATAAGAATTCTAAATTCATAGGTCTTCCTACTATGTTAGATGCTCCTATTATAACAGCATGTAGCCCCCGTATATTAATTTTGTAAGATTTTAGTAATGTAATAATCCCTAATGGTGTGCAAGGACGTAAGTTAGGATTCTTTTGACATAAACAGCCTATGTTATAAGGATGAAATCCGTCTACATCTTTTCCAGGAGTAATACTATTAAACATATTTTTAATATTTATATGTTTTGGAATGGGTAATTGTATTAGTATTCCATCGATGTTTTTATCTTCATTTAATGTTTTAATAAGATTTATTATTTTTGTTTCTTCTATAGTTTCAGAGAAATTCCAGATTTTTAGGTTAAAACCTGCTTTTTTGCAAGCTATTCTCTTTTTATTTACATAAATAGTGGATGCTAAATTATTTCCTATTAATATTACTGCTAGTCCTGGAGGTCTTTTTCCTACTGATAATCTCTTTTGCACTTTTTTTGCAATTTTTTCGTGTATTTTTTTAGAAATTTTTTTTCCATTTAAAATTTTTTTAAACATTAAATTAACTCAACTTAGTTTTTTTAAATTGTTGTGTGTTTTTATACTTTAAAAAATAATAAAAAACATTTTTTTAATAAAATTAATAGTATATAATGCTATTTTAATATTATAAAAAATGCAAATAATTTCTTAGTTTATATTAGGTAAAATTAGTAGTTTTAGGAAAGTAATTTTTACTTAGATATAAAACAAAGAAATTTTATTTGAAAAATAAAATTGCGCTCTTAGCTCAGTTGGATAGAGCAACGGCCTTCTAAGCCGTAGGTCATAGGTTCAAATCCTATAGAGCGCAATAAAAAATAAATGTTTATGAACAACAAATTTTATGGAAAATTTTCTATTTTTAAAAATTTTTTGATATTTTTTTTAACATTTAATATCGATTGAGTTCCGTCAATTTCATAAAATTTAATTTTTTTTTCTTTTAAATTGGAAATTAAGTATGTTGTTAAAGATTGTGTGAATTTTTTATATTCTTGTAATCTTATTTTAATTATTTCTTCGCTGTCATCTTTTCTATACATCAAATTTTTATGTTTTTTTAAATATATTTTTTTGTCATTTTCATGATTAATTGATTTTGAAGTGAAAAATTTAGTTTTTCTTTTTAAAATACGATTTATAGTCATTTCAATAGGTATTTTAAGTTCAAAGATATAGTCAACTATTATTTCTTTTTTACAAATTGTTTTAGCTTGAATAATTGTTCTTGGAAATCCATCTAAAACAAATCCGGATTTGCAGTCTATTTGAGAAATTCTATTTTTTACTAAATTTATAATAATTTCATCTGAGATTAATTTTCCATTATCTACAAAACTTTTTATTTTTTTGCCTAGTTCTGTTTTTTCTTTTATTGATTCTCTTAAAATTTCTCCAATTGAAATGTTTAAGATATGATATTTTTTTGAAATTAATTTAGACTGTGTACCTTTTCCTGATCCAGGTGCTCCTATCAAAAGAATACGCATATTTTTTATATTTTTTTAAGATTTAGCATATGTATTTAAAGAAAATCAATACATGTTTATGAAATATAGAACATTATTTTTAAATGTTATAAATTAATGACAATTAATTAAAAAATCATTAATTCTATTTATAAATTTACTTGGATTTTCTAAAGTATTTTGTTCTAACAGAAGTGATTGATCGAATAATATTTGAATCCATTTTTTACTTTTTTCTTCATTTTTTTCTTCATGTATTTTTTTAACTAATTTATGATTTGGATTTATTTCAAATATGTATTTTATTTCAGGAACAGTTTGCCCTGCTGCAGAAAATAATTTTGCCATTTGAGTCGTCATATCATGAGAATCTGTAGTAACCATAGCTGGGGTTTTTGTCAATTTGTAAGTAAATCGAACGTCTTTTATTCTATTTTTTAATATTTTTTTTATTTTTTCTAATAAAGAGTTCATACTTAAGTGTAAATTTTTTTGTTGTTTATCAATGTCATTATTTAATTCTTCAATTGATTCATCATGTTTACTAACTGACTGAAATTTTTTCCCATCAAATTCAGTTAAATAATTCATCATCCATTCATCTATTTTTTCAGTTAATAGTAAAACATCGATATCTTTTTTTTTAAATAGTTCTAAATGAGGACTATTTATAGCAGAAGAGTAGCTATCTGCTGTAATAAAATAAATTTTATTTTGATTTGCTTTAATGTTTTTAATATAATCTTGTAGAGATATCATATTTTTTGAAGAATTATTTTTCATTGAATTAAAACGTAAAAGTTCCGCTATAGAATTTTTATTTTCATAATCTTCAGCAGGTCCTTCTTTTAGCATCGATCCAAATTGATCCCAAAATAATTTGTAAGAATTAACGTCTTTAGATAGATTAGTTAATAAATTTAAAACTCGTTTGGTAAGCGATTTTTTTAAATTTTGCACAATGCAATTTTCTTGCAATATTTCTCGAGAAATATTTAATGGTAAATTATTTGAATCAATAATTCCTTTTATGAATCTTAGATAATTTGGAAGAAATTGTTCTGCTTCGTCCATAATATATATTTGTTTCACATATAATTTTAAACCATGTTTATTATCTCTATTCCAAATATCCCAGGTAGATTTGGATGGAACGTATAAAAGAATAGTGTATTCTTGAATTCCTTCTATTTTATTATGAGTCCAAGTAATTGGATCATTAGAATCGTTTGTAAGTTGTTTATAAAAATTTTTATAATCTTCTTCTGTAATTTCAGATTTTTTCAAAGTCCATAATGCTTTTGCTTGATTAATTTTTTCCCATGTATTTACTTTTTCTTTTTCATCAAACACATTTATTTTTATTGGAACAGAAATATGATTAGAGTATTTTTTTACAATATTTTTTATATTCCATATTTCTAAAAAAGATTCTTCCTCTGATTTTAAATATAAAGTTATTTTTGTGCCACGTGTTTTTTTATTGATTTTACTAACTTCGTATTGTCCTTTTCCTTCAGACTCCCATAATACACCTTCACTATTATTTAATCCTCCATATCTGCTTTTTACAGATATTTTTTTTGATACAATAAACGCTGAGTAAAATCCTACTCCGAATTTTCCGATGAGATTGTTTTTTTCATTATTAGATTCATTGTAAAGTTTTAAAAATTCTTTTGTTCCAGATCTTGCTATGGTTCCTAAATTTTTAATTGCTTCTTCATAAGTCATTCCTATTCCATTATCACTAATTGTTAAAGTTTTATTTTTTTTATCTATTTCAATTTTAATATACATTTCAGTGTTATCTTCATATATTTTTGGAAAAGATATCGATTGAAATTTAAGTTTATCAATTGCGTCGGAAGCGTTTGATATAAGTTCTCTTAAAAAAATTTCTTTATTGGAATACAGAGAGTGAATCATTAAATGTAATATTTCGTTAGTTTCTGATTGAAATTCATATATTTTTTTTTGATTTGAGTTCATACATTTTCCTAATTATTAAATTTTTATATGATAGTTTTTAATATTTACAACATATTTAATATTAATATATTATATATGTTAAATAAAATTAAAAAATTATTTGTATTATTAAAAATAATATCATAATTGTTTGAAAAACTTTCATATATTAAAAATTAATTAAAATGGTTTTAAAAATGTTTTCAAAATTTTAAAAAATTATTTTGAAATATGAAATTTTGATTTATATACTGATTATAGACTTTTTAAAAAGGAACGTTTAAATCATTTGAAAATGGAATATCTGATGAAATAGCAGACATTTTTTGTTTTTTTAGTTCTAGTATTCGTCTTGTTGCGTCATTAAAAGCTGCTACAATTAAGTCTTCTAATATTTCTTTATCATTTTTAGTGATTAATTTTGGATCTATTTCGATTTTTTTGCAATTGCTTGGTCCAATTAATGTAACTTTTACAATTCCCGCCCCTGATTCTCCAGTAATTTCTATGGAAGATACTTCTTCTTGTATTTTAGCCATTTTTTTTTGTATTTTTTGTGCTTTTTTCATTAAATCATTTAATCCATTTTTAGAGAACATGTGATATTTCCTTTTTTACTCGTATTAAAACATGAAGATAAAGTTCTAAAGTTACTGCGTGTATAGTTTTAAATTAATAATTGGTTATGAATATTAATTATTGCAAATTATTGTATTATTTTTTGATTTTACATAGTTTTATTTTAGTATCTTTAATATCATCTATATTAGTTGTTATTGATTTTATATTAAGATTTAATGCACGAAGTAAAGTCATTTCAACTCCAATTCGGAAGCTAGGAGCTACACATAGTTCTTTTTTTCCTGTTAATATGGTTTTATAATATAATTGAATGTCAGAAAATTTAGATATTTTTGAAATTTCATATATTTTTTTATTAATTTCCTGATTTTCAAAAAATAAATAATCTTTGTTTATTGTAGGGAATGTTTGTATCATAGCTATTTGATATAATAATTTAAGAATTTCTGTTAGTATGTTTTCCCAATTGATATCTAATTTTTGTATATATTGAAATAATAAAAACATTTTTTTAAAATCTTTTTTAAGCAATGCTAAAATAATATTTAATATTGTCGTATTATCTAATTTTCCTAACATATTTTGTACTATTTTAGTTAAGATTTTTCCATTTCCTATAGAAATTGCTTGTTCTATTAAATTCAATGTATCTCTAAGACTGCCTTCTGATTCTATTGATAATAATTTGATTGCTTCGTATTCGAAAAATATGTGTTCTTGAGACAATATATGCTCAATTTTTTTTATGATTTTAGTAAAACTAATTGGTCTTAGTTGAAAGTTTAAGCAGCGTGATAAAATTGTTTTTGGAACTTTTTCTAGATTTGTGGTAGCTAAAATAAATTTAATATGATTTGGCGGTTCTTCTATTATTTTTAAAAGAGCATTAAAGCTATTTTTAGAAAGCATATGAACTTCATCTATTAAGTATATTTTAAATCGTCCTTTTATAGGTAAATAATATACATTTTCTAATAATTCTTTCATATCTTCTACTTTTGTGTGAGAAGCAGCATCAACTTCAAATAAATCAATAAATTTCCCTTTTTCTATTTCTTTACAATTTGAACATTTTCTACATGGATTTTGTGTTATTTTTTGTTCACAACTTAAACTTTTTGCTAATAATCGTGCAATAGTTGTTTTTCCAGTACCCCGTATTCCATGAAATAACCATGTATGATGTATGCGTTTTAATTTCAATCCATTGCATATAGCAGAAATAATATATTTTTGTCCAATTACACTGTTAAATTCTTGAGGACGCCATTTATTAGCTAAAATTTTATAATTCATTATTATAAAAATTATTATAATTTAATAAATAATACTAACATATATTACCTTTATAAAAAAGATTTTGAAATAGAATAAAATTAGTTAGTTATTTTCATTTATAGTTTGTAAATTAATAGCATTTGTTTAAAAAACATTTTGTAATTTTTGTTAATTTCGTATAATATATCTTATAAGAATTCTCTTATAGTGATCTAATACTGTTTATCTTGAAAATTTGGTCAGAATTGGAAAATAGCAGCCATATCAGGTGTTAGCAGGTATTATGATATCGCTATAAGGAGTTCTTTTTATATAAAGATATGTTAAAAATTTGTTTTATGATGATTTTGTATTTTCTTTATTTTGATTATTGTACATTTTCCAATAGTTTTTTCGATTTTTTAATAAAGAGTTATGTTTTCCTTTTTCTACTATTTCTCCGTTATTAAAAACAAAAATTTTATCTGCATTTTTTATTGTTGATAGTCTGTGAGCAATCACTATTAATGTAGTTCGATAATTGATCTGTGATAGTATTTTTTGAATTTTTTTTTCAGTTTTTAGGTCTACATTAGAGGTGGCTTCATCTAAGATTAATATTTTAGGATTATCTACTAAAATTCTAGCAATACATAGAAGTTGTTTTTGTCCAATGGAGAGTATATTTCCATTTTCTCCTAAAATTGAATATATACTATTGGGCATAGATCTTATTGTTTTAGAAAGATGTACTTTCTTTAAAATATTCCAAATTTTTGATTTAGAAATTTTTCTTCCTAATGTAATATTATTTAAGATGGAATCATCTAAAATACAAGGATCTTGCTGAACGATAGATATTCCATTTTTTAACACTTCTTTGCTTAATGAATGTATATTTCTTTTATTTAAGTAAATATGACCTTTTGTAACAGGATAATAACCCATTAGAAGTTGTGCAAGGGTGCTTTTTCCACTTCCTGTATGTCCTACTAAAGCTATAAATTTTTTTGAAGAAATATGTAAATTAATATTTTTCAATGTTTCTATATTTTTATTTTCATAAGAAAAACTTAAATTTTTTATATGTATTTCTCCATTATCCAAATTATTAGGGTCTTTTCCGTATATTTGTTTTTGAGCGTCTATTAATTTAAATATTCTTTTTCCTGATAGAATAGATTTTTGTAAAATAGATTGTTGAGCAGTAATAGCAATTAATGGTTCATTGAGACGTCCTAAATATGTTATGAAAGCGTATAAAGTTCCGATTTCAAAAGATCCTCGAGGATAAAATTCAAATAATATAATTAAACTACATAATATAATAGTTGAAAAAAAATTGAGTAATGGTCGTAAAAAAATTCCATCTAATTTTAATACTTTCATACGATTTAAATAATATGATTCATTTGTTTTTTCTATAGAGCATTTGAATTTTTTTTCTAATCCGAATTGCTGAATTACGGTCATTCCACAAATTGTTTCATTAAATAGATTATAAATTCTTGATAAATATATTTGAGATTTTTTCAGTACTGGTTTGCTATAATATTGATATAAAAATGATGTTGTTAATGCTAATGGAAATATAGTTACAGCTATGCTAGCCATTCTCCATTCTAAAGCGAACATAGCTATTAGCGTGACGAGAATTAATACGATGTTTTTAAATAGTATAGTAATGAATGTTTCATATAGTTCTTTAATAATTTCAGTATCATTATTTATGCATGAAATAAATTGACTAATTGGTTTTTTATTAAATGTTTTAATGGGTAATTTTAATATTGATGACATCAAATTAATTCGTAATTTTTCAACTATTTTTATTGATATTTTATTAAAGATAATATTTTGGAAATAATTTAAAAGAGCAGATAAAACTTGTAGTAATATATAAGTAAAAGTTATTAAAAATAATAAAGAAAAGTTCATATAATTATTTATTATACTACTTTTAACGAAACAATTAATTAAAACAGGACCTAATACTTCAAATATTGAAGCTAACAATAATAAAAAACATCCTAATATTAGTGATTTTTTTTGTTTTATTCCATACGATAATAATTTTTTTAGTATAGGATAAAATTTTTCAAAATATTTCATTTCATGAAACTTCTATATTATTTTTATGAACGTTTAGAAAGATTTGATGTGAATATGTAACGTTATACCATTTATCAGTTGCTTTTATTAGCTCTGTATGTTTTCCTTTCTGTATTATTGTACCTTTTTTTATCACTATAATATTATTTGCATCTATTATAGAAGATAATCTATGAGTACAAATAATTATTGTATATCCTTGTTTTTTTAAAATATTGAGATTATTTAATATTTTTGACTCAGTATTTCCATCTACTGCAGATAAGGCATTATCTAATATTAATATTTCTGAATTGGATAACAATGCTCTTGCAATAGAAATTCTTTGTTTTTGTCCACCTGACAAAATTATTCCACGCTCTCCTATTTGAGTATTATATCCTTTTGGAAATTTTTTTATATCTTTATGTAAATGAGCAAGATAGATTGCCTGTTCAATTTCTTTTTTAGAAGCATAATTTTTTCCTATTGCAATATTGTTATAAATAGTATCAGAAAACAAAAAAGTAGTTTGATCTACTATAGCTATTTTTTTTCTCCATTCATTTTTTTTAAAAAGAGAAATTGGAATTTTATTATATAGTATTATTCCATTAGGTATTAAATATTGTTGTTGGATCAATTTGAATAGTGTACTTTTCCCGGATCCAGTTGGTCCACAAATTCCTAGAGTTTGGTTAGGATATAATGAAAAATGAATATTTTTTAATATTTTTTTTCTATGTTTTTTATAGTAAAAACATTTAATATGAACACTGAGTTTTTTAAAATACAATGGAATTTTTTCACAGTTTTTTTTTTCTTGTACATTAAAAGCAAAAATTGATTGTATTCTGTTCCATGCTGCACTCCCTCTTTCTACAATATTAAACATCCAAGCTAAAGCTAGCATGGGCCAAATCATTAATCCAAGGTATATTATGAAACTGGTTAATTGTCCAATGCTAATGCTTTTATTCCACACAAACCATCCTCCAACTGTAATAGCAATTAGATTAGATAAAGAAATAGACAAATGTATGATGGGATCAAAAATAGCATCAATTTTTGCTACTTTAATATTTTTTATTCTTAGATATTTTAAAATTTTCAAAAACTTCTTTTGTTGATAGTTTTCTAATCCAAAAGATTTAATTAAATTAATATTATTTAGGCTTTCTTGTGTATGATTGTTGAGTAACGAAAATGTTTTTTGGACTTCTTGGAAACCATAATGTATTTTTTTTCCTATTTTATTTATTATTATAACCATAATAGGCATTGGAATTAGTGATAATATAGTAAGTTTCCAGTTAATTTGCGTAAACATAATAGTTATGACAGATAAACCCATTACTAGAGAATCAATTAGTGTTAATACTCCTTCACCAGCTGCAAATGAAACTTTATCGACATCATTAGTTATTCGTATCATTAAATCTCCCGTTTTGTATTTTGAATAAAAATTTTGATTTTCTTTGCTAATATAGTTGTAAATTTTTATTCTCAAATCAGAAGTTAATTTATAAGCAGCTCCAAATAAGAAAATTCTCCACATGTATCGAAAAACATAAATTATTATTGAAATACATATAATTTCTATAATCCAAGGAAGTATTTGTGTGCCTCGTATATCTTTTTTTATAATAGAATCTATTAATATTCCTATTAGCTTGGGTGGGAACAATTGAAGAATGGATATAACAATTAATAATAAAATAGATATTGAATATTGTTTCCATTGTTTTATAAAATACCAACTTAGTTTTTTAAATAAACCCACACAATATCCTAGTAGTTAAATTTTTAATGTTTTTTACATATGTTTGTAAATATTAATTTTTATATTTTTTTATATAATTTTTAACTCAAAAAATAAATTTTATAAAATTTTAAATATGTTAACTAATTAATATGTAATAAAAAAAGATAACATAAAATCTTGTAAATATTGTATATTTATTTTCATAAGTATTAGTTTTTGTAAGATTTATAGTAACTTTATATAGTTTTTGAATTTTAAAAAATAATTGATTTTTCTAATTTAAAGTTTATTGTTAAAATCTATTAAATTTCCATATGAGATATGTGCTTTCAGATACAAATCATCTAAAATAGAATTTAGTATTGTTCCTAAATTGTATTTTTTAAGTTGTGAAATAATAACGTTTTTTTGTTTATTTGAAAAATCAATGTGCATGGTTTTATAAAATTTAATTAATAATAAATCACCACTATTTTTTATAATACTAAAATAAATATTTTTATTTTTTTTTAAGTTTGGAAGATTGAATATAAATTTTTTGAATTTATTTTTATCAAATCTGGAAAAAAATAGAGATTTTTGAAATTTCAATTTTATTGTTTTTAATAATTTAACTGGTTTATTATTAAATTCGTATGTTGTTTTTTTTAAAATTAAAAAAGTATTATTTTTATATTTTTTTATTGAAAATAAATTAGAATTATTTTTTTTAAGATAGTTTATAATGTTTTTATTATTAATAATTGTATTTTTGAAAAACTTAGTTAAAGGTACAGAAGCTATTTTAATTATTCTAATTTGGGATAATGATTGAATTAAATTATTTTTTTCATGTTTTGATATGAATATTAAATTAGATATGAAAGAAATAAATTTTTTAATTTTTAAATATGTTTTAATTTTATCAATATATTCATTAGAACTTATATTTTCTTTATTAAGAAAATAATAATATTTTTCTATTTTAAATATATTTTTTTCTTGAAAATCTGAATTATTATGTATGTAGTTTTTTATTTCAGAATCGTTGAGAGATATATGTAATTTTTTTACGTATTGTTTTAACAAAGTTTTATATATTATATCTAATATTGCTTCCTTATATATTTTTTTTATATAGTTTGTATTATGGAAGTTATTTGAATTATATTTGTATTTTGACAATAAAAAAATATATTTTTTTTGAAATTCTTCTAAATGAATTTCATCGTTATTAATTTTTATAATATAGTTTTTTTTATCTTTTATAGAATAGTAATTAAATTTCATAAAAACGAGAGAAAATATAATTATTATTAGAAGTATTAATATAATTAATTTTGACAATATTTTTTTTATCTTTTTTTTAATCATTATAAGAAGTATTTACAAGTTTTAGCTGTAAATTAATTTAAGGTTAAGTGTATATTGACTGGCAAATAACAATTTTATTTTTTGCCAGCCTATTTATAAGTTACAAAAATTTTTAAAAAATATTTTTATTTTATTATTTCATAAGGAGTTCTTTCTAATGATAATTTTAATACTTCTTCAATATATTTTACAGGGTGAATATAAAGTCCTAAGAGAACATTTTCAGGAATTTCTTCTAAATTTCGTTTGTTTTCGTAAGGAATTAATACTTTTTTAATTCCGCCTCTATGAGCGGCTAGTAATTTTTCTTTTAATCCTCCTATAGACAAGATTTGTCCTCTTAAAGTTATTTCTCCTGTCATAGCAATATCTGAGCGTACTGGATTATTTGTTAAACAAGAAACTATTGCTATACACATAGCAATTCCAGCGCTGGGTCCATCTTTTGGTGTAGCTCCTTCAGGAACATGTACATGAATATCATGTTTTTCATAAAAATTATGTTTTATTCCTAATTTTTCTGCACGTGATCTCACTACAGTTAATGCAGCTTGAATTGATTCTTGCATAACTTCTCCTAAAGATCCTGTATAAATTAATTTTCCTTTTCCTGATACGCAAGCAGCTTCAATAGTTAATAATTCTCCTCCAACTTCAGTCCATGCTAGTCCAATAACTTGCCCAATTTTGTTTTTATAGGTTGTTTTTTCGTAATTAAATCGTTTAATTCCGAGATAGAATTGTAAATTTTCAGAATTTATTTTTATTTTTTTTAAATTTTTGTCTAAAATTAAATTTTTTACACATTTTCTACATATTTTTGATAATTCCCTTTCAAGATTTCTAACTCCAGCTTCGCGTGTATAATGTCGAATTATATTTATCATAGCAGAATCTTCGATTTTTAATTCGCATTTTTTTAAAGCATTTCGTTTAATTTGTTTAGGTTTTAAATAGGATGTTGCTATGTGTAATTTTTCCGTTTCAGTGTATCCAGAAATTCTAATAATTTCCATTCTATCTAGTAAAGGTGCAGGAATATTTATAGAATTGGAGGTTGCAATAAACATAATTTCAGATAGATCATAGTCTACTTCTAAATAATGATCATTAAAAGTTGTGTTTTGCTCTGGATCTAATACTTCTAATAAAGCAGATGCGGGATCTATTCGTACATCGTAAGATATTTTATCTATTTCATCTAATAGAAAAAGCGGATTTTTTACTCCTGATTTTGTAATTTTTTGCATTAATTTACCAGGCATAGAGCCTATGTATGTTCTTCTATGTCCTCGGATTTCAGCTTCATCGCGAATTCCACCTAAAGCCATCCGAATATATTTTCTTCCAGTTGCTCGTGCTATGGATTGGCCTAGTGATGTTTTTCCTACACCAGGTGGTCCAACTAAACATAATATAGGTCCTTTCATTTTTTTTATTCTACTCTGTACTGCTAAATATTCTAATATACGTTCTTTTACTTTTTCTAGACCAAAATGATCTGAATCGAGAATTTTTTTTGCTTCGTGAAGATCTTTTTTTGTTTTGCTTCTTTTATTCCAAGGAACTTGTATCATCCAATCTATATAGCCGCGAACTACTGTAGCTTCTGCAGACATAGGAGACATCATTTTTAGCTTATTAAATTCAGATTTTGTTTTTTCTTTTGCTTCTTTTGGCATTTTAGAAGAATCAATTTTTCTTTTTAAAATTTCATTTTCGTCTAAAATTTCGTCCATTTCTCCTAGTTCTTTTTGAATTGCTTTCATCTGTTCATTTAAATAGTATTCTCTTTGGCTTTTTTCCATTTGTTTTTTAACCCGATTTCGAATGTTTTTTTCTAAATTTAATAAATCGATTTCAGATTCCATTATTGCCATTAAACGTTCTAAACGATCATTAATACGATATATTTCTAAAATAGATTGTTTTTCAGATAATTTTAAAGGCATATGTGTAGCGATTGTATCTGATAGTTGTGCTGCGTTATTAATATTAGATAGAGAATTTAATATGTCTGATGAAATTTTTTTGTTTAATTTTGCATATGTTTCAAATTGATTTAATGTTGCTCTTATTAAAACGGTTTGTTCTTTATCTGGAATTTTTGGAGAAATAATAGGTTCAATTTCTGCGATAAAATAATCTCCATTATTCTTTAATGTTTTTATATTTGCTCGTTGTATACCTTCTACCAATACTTTTACGGTTCCATCAGGCAATTTTAACATTTGTAAAATAGAAGCAGTGGTTCCAATAGTAAATAAATCTTTATTTTTAGGATCGTCGATTTCTGCTTTTTTTTGAGCTACTAGCATAATTTTTTTGTCATTTATCATAGAAGCTTCAATACATTTTATAGATTTTTCTCGCCCTACGAATAATGGAATTACCATATATGGATATACTACTACATCTCGTAATGGTAAAACGGGAATTTCAACGTATTCAGAACGTTCTATATTCATAAAACTCTCTCTTAGTTTCAATAATATTTTTAAATTTTAAAAATTGTATTGAATGACCAATATATAGTTTAAAATTACGATAAGCTTGAGTATTTTGGAATGAAAATCCGATATACAATACTAATAGGTTAAGATAATGAAAATAAAAAATTGCATATTGAGATATTAAACAATTTTTTAAATTTTTTCGATACTTATATTGAGTCGCATTTTTTATAAATTATTTCTGGTGTTGATTTTCCGTTAACTACTAATTTATTAATTAATATTTTTTCAACATTTTCTATAGAAGGTAAGTTGTACATTGTATCTAATAGAAAAATTTCTATTATTGATCGTAAGCCTCGTGCACCTATTTTTTTAGTGATAGCCTTTTTTGCTATACACGAAATAGCATCTTCATGAAATGTTAGTTTTACTCCTTCTATTTCGAATAATTTCTGATATTGTTTGAGTAAAGCATTTTTAGGTTTACATAGTATTTCTATTAATGTTTTTTTATTTAGTTCGTGTAATGTTGTAAGTATAGGTAATCTTCCAACAAATTCTGGAATTAGTCCGAATTTTATTAAATCTTCAGGTTGCACTTTTTCTAACCAATTGTTTTTTTTATCCTGTATTGTTATATTTTTAATTTTAGCATTAAATCCAATGTTTGTTTCTTTTTCTAATCTTTTTGAAATTATTTTTTCTAATCCAGCAAATGTCCCTCCGCATATAAATAAAATTTTTGTAGTATTTACTTGGAAAAATTCTTGTTGCGGATGTTTTCTCCCACCTTTCATAGGTACTGAAGCAATGGTTCCTTCTATTAATTTTAATAAAGCTTGTTGTACTCCTTCTCCAGATACATCTCGAGTGATAGATGGATTTTCGGATTTTCGAGAAATTTTGTCTATTTCGTCTATATAAATAATACCATTTTCTGCTTTATTTATGTCGTAATCGCATGTTCTTAGCAATTTTTGAATAATATTTTCAACATCTTCTCCAACATATCCTGCTTCTGTTAGAGTAGTAGCATCTGTTATTGCAAAAGGAACATTAATAAATTTTGCTAATGTTTCTGCTAATAATGTTTTTCCACTTCCTGTAGGCCCTATTAGTAAAACATTGCTTTTTCCTAATTCGATATTTTCTTTTAAATTTGAATTTTGTATACGTTTATAGTGATTATACACTGCTACTGATAAGATTTTTTTAGTTTTGTTTTGTCCTACTATATAATGATCGAGATGGTCTTTAATTTTTTTAGGTGTTGGAATATCATAGTGTGTTTTATTGAAAGTTTTTATGTTTTTTATTTCTTCATAAATAATTTTATTGCACAATTTGATACATTCATTACAAATATACACTGATGGTCCGACTATTATTTTTTTTATTTCTTTTTGATTTTTTCCACAAAATGAACAAAATAATAATTTTTCTTCATTATTTTTTGTATTGTCTGTCATGAGTTTTCCTTATAAATCATAATAATATATAATGAAATTATTTAATATTAGTGATTTTTTATTATTTTAATATTAAACAAGAATATATTATTACTAATTTCAAAAAATTATTTTCGATGATATAGAATAGAGTCTATTAATCCATATTTTATTGCTTCTTCAGCAGAAAAAAAATTATCTCGTTCGGTATCTTTTTCTATAATTTTTAAATTTTTGTTAGTATGTATAGACATTAATTCGTTAATTCTTTTTTTAATAATCATTATTTCTCGAGCGTGAATTTCTATGTCTGAAGCTTGTCCATTATAGCAACCTAATGGTTGATGAATCATAATCCTTGAATTGGGTAAACCAAAACGTTTTCCTTTTTTTCCTGAAGTAAGAATTAAAGCTGCCATAGAACATGCTTGTCCAATACATATTGTATTAATGTCTGGTTTCACAAATTGCATAGTATCGTAAATAGACATTCCTGATGAAATGTTTCCTCCTGGAGAATTAATATATAAAAATATATCTTTTTCTGGATTTTCAGATTCAAGAAATAAGATTTGGGCTATTATAGAATTAGAACAAGTATCTTCAATTATTCCTGTTAAAAAAATTATTCTTTCTTTTAATAATCTTGAATATATGTCATATGATCTTTCTCCATAAGATGTTTTTTCGATCACCATAGGAATTAATTGCGCATTTTTATTTTGTTTTTGATGCATTTTTTTATAGAGCATTATTTTCTCCAGTATTTTAAAGTTTATAGATATATTTTTATATTAAGATAATATATTTTAAGGTTTTTTAAATTTAATTATGTAGAATTATAAATTGCATTTTATAAGGTAATTTATATAATCAATTTATCTTTTTTCACTTCTTGAATTGTATTTTTCAATATAAATTGAATATAATTTTTTAATTTAAAGTAAATTAGTTATTCAATATTACTGTATTTTATGTTACTAAACTGTTTTATAGCTTCGCAAAAATTGTATTCTTTAAAATTTTTAGTAGTTTTTTGTGTAATTTTAGAAATAACTTGTTCTTCTAGATCTATATTATTAAAATATCTTCTAACATGTTCGTTATTTTCATATAGCCAATTTAATTTTTCAATATGATTTTGTGATGTTGCCATTTGTGTGATAAGTGTTTTTATTGCATTTAAATTAGGTTTTAGAAAATTTTCTTTAATAAACTTTTGAATTAAGATTGCTGTAGCAACTTTTTTTTGTGATTGGAGAATTAAATTTTTTTGACAAGTAGTTTTAAAGATGTTTTTTTTGTTTTTTTTATATAATTTTTTGTTTTTCTGTTGCAAAAGTAAAAAATTTTCTTTTATTAATGTAGATGGAACATCTATGGGGTTAGATTTTAATAAATTTTTTATTATTTGTGATTTTATATATCTTTTAATTATTATTTGTGATTGATTTTTTAAAATGTTTTTGATTTTTTCGAGTTCTTTAGCAGTTAAGCACGAAATTTCTTTATTTTTTTCTTTTGCAAGTTTTTTTTGCAGTTCTTCAACTTTATTAATTATGACTTTTATTTCACATTTTTTTCCTGCTACTTTTTTTTCACAGTGATTTTTTAAAAAAGTTATATTAATTAAGAAAGATTCATTTGTTTTATGTTTAAGTAATTTTTTTTCAATTTGTGGTATTATGTCATTTGTTCCAATTATTGTTTGAAAATTGTATATATCGCATTTGTTCTCTTTATTTTTTGCGTTATTGATACAAGTTATTGTTACTTTATCATGTAATTTAATTGTTCGACTTACTTTTATCCAAACATTTTTATTTAAAATACTGTGTGCTATTTCCTGAATGTCTGTTTCAGTAATATTAATTTTAGGTATATCTATTGTAATTTGTTGAATATTGAGTATGAATTTTGGATATGTTTCAAATTCTACTGAAAAATTAAAATCTTTATTTCTTTCATATTTTTTTAAAATAAATGTAGGTGTTCCAGCTACGTGGATTTTTTCCTCTTTTATTTTATTTAAAAATAAATTTTTAATTAACTTTTTCAAAACTATTTGATGTATTTTTTCCCCATATTTATTTATCAAAATATATAACGGTATTTTTCCTTTTCTAAATCCATTCATATTTACTGTATTATTTAACGTAGTAAGTTCTAGTTGTATATGTTTTTGTATTTCGTTATTAGAAATAGAAAAATGAACAATTTTTAGCAAGTTTTTGTTTTTTTTAATTTTAGGTTCCATTTTTTTCCTTAAAATAATTTTCAAATAATAATATTTGT
This sequence comes from Buchnera aphidicola (Nurudea yanoniella), assembly GCA_039829995.1. Lineage (NCBI taxonomy): Bacteria > Pseudomonadati > Pseudomonadota > Gammaproteobacteria > Enterobacterales > Erwiniaceae > Buchnera > Buchnera aphidicola. The sequence goes on along the minus strand of CP140036.1, from coordinate 486,728 downwards.
TATTATTAAGTATCGTATGATTTTAAATATTTGAATATTTGTTAATTTATATATTTTAAAAACTTTAAATATTTAATACATGTTCTATTTATAAATAAATTATATAATATCTATATTAGAAATATTTAAGAACGGATGATATGAATCGTAATAATTTCTTATTTTTATTAGAGTATTAACAATATATTGTTTTAAAACAATTTTTTTTAGAACAGATATTTTTTATTTAGAACTAAGTTTTAATTTGTGTTATTTTTTTCACATATAGGAGAAGTTAAACATTTTTTGAATTTATTTTTCCATTCATCAAGGGTATATGTATGTAATGCCAATCCATGAATTTTATATTTAGAAATATATGAAGATAATACATAATATATTTTTCGATGTCTGTTTAACAAATTATATTTTAGAAAATCGTTACTTACTACAATAATTTTAAAATGTGAATAGTTTTTATGAATAAGTGTATGTTTTTTGCTTTCATTAAAAACTTTAACAGTTTTTTCGTTAAATTTTGATTTTAATGAATTTTTTATTATTTCTGTAATCATATTTATGATGTAAGTTTAATTATATGTATTGCAAATATATATCAAATTAGTAAAAATATGAAAATATTTTATTCTTTTATTTGTATGTTAGATTTTTATATATTTATTAACATATATTGGTTGTTTTATAGAGCTATAATATAAAAATTTTTTTAAAATTATAAGATCTACATAGAACTTAAATTGAAGATATTGTTTTAGTGAAGAATAAATAATTTTAGAATATAATTAATTATTAGATTTTTGTCCATTTAAAAAAATGTGATCTAGACTATATACTATGTTTCTTAATTTTTGTATTTTGAAATTTTTATTAATTTATATAGAAAAATAGTTAATTAACTTATTTTTTATAGCATGAGATCTAATTTTTGAGGATATTAAATGTTTTTTTTAAAATGTCGTAAATTTATTTTAAGTTTTTTTTTAATAAATTTTATTTTATTTTTAACTGGATGTAACTGTGGATTTTTACATCCTAAAGGTTTTATTGCTGAAGAACAAAAATTTTTAATAATTATTGCATTTATAACTATGTTGTTTATTATAGTTCCTGTTTTTTTTATGACTTTTTTATTCTTTATAAAGTATAGAGAATCTAATTTAAATGTTCATTATAGACCTAATTGGTCACATTCTAGTGTTATTGAATTATTAATTTGGGGTTTTCCAGTAATTATAATTGTTTTTCTTTCTATATTATCATGGAAATCTACACATGATTTAGATCCTAGAAAACATATTGTTTCTGATTTTAGTCCTATAAAAATTAATGTAATTTCACTAGATTGGAAATGGTTATTTATTTATCCTAACGAAAAAATTGCTACTATAAATGAATTGGTATTTCCTATGAACACTCCAATTATATTCGAACTTACGTCTAATTCAGTAATGAATTCTTTTTTTATTCCTGCTTTAGGAAGTCAAATATATACTATGGCTGGTATGCATACTACATTAAATTTAATAGCTAATAAATTCGGAATCTATAAAGGAATATCAGCGAATTATAGTGGTAAAGGATTTTCTAATATGAAATTTAAAACTGTAGTCACACCTGATATTTCATCTTTTAAAAGATGGATAAATAAAGTGCAATGTTCGAAAAATTATTTAAATTCTATGTTGAGATTTAAAGAAATAGCAATTCCAAATGAAAATAGTATAATTCAATATTATTCAAATGTTAAAAAAGATTTATTTAATATTGTTATAAGAAATAATAAAAACATACATAAATAATTTTATTATATTGGTAATTATTTAAAATTGAAATATAAGGAGTAGTATTAATATGTTTGGAAGATTAAATTGGAGTGCTATTCCATTTGATGATCCTATTATTATGATAACATATTTTATGATCATTTTATGTGTGATATCTATTTCTATATTAATTACATATTTAAAAAAGTGGAGATATATATGGGACGAATGGTTTTGTTCTGTAGATCATAAAAAAATTGCAATTATGTATATTGTTCTTGCTTTTATTATGTTATTTCGTGGTTTTGTAGATGCTATTATGATGCGAGCTCAACAGGTATTAGCTTCTTTAAAAGGGGGAATAGGATTTTTGCCTGCACATCATTATGATCAAATATTTACCGCTCATGGAGTTATAATGATTTTTTTTGTAGCGATGCCTTTAGTCATTGGGATTATGAATTTAGTTGTACCATTACAAATTGGTGCTCGTGATGTTGCGTTTCCATTTCTTAATAATTTAAGTTTTTGGTTAACTGCTAGTGGTGCAATTTTAATAAATTTGTCTCTTGGAATTGGCGAATTTGCACGAACAGGGTGGCTAGGATATCCTCCTTTATCAGAATTGGAATTTAGTCCTGGAGTAGGAGTTGATTATTGGATATGGAGTTTACAGTTATCTGGTGTAGGAACTACTTTAACCGCTATTAACTTTTTAGTTACTATTTTAAAGATGCGAGCTCCTGGGATGCATTTATTTAGAATGCCTGTGTTTACATGGACGTCTCTTTGTACAAATATTTTAATACTTGCCTCTTTCCCTGTTTTAACAGTTAGTCTATTATTACTGACGTTAGATAGATATCTTGGATTTCATTTTTTCACTAATAGTTCTGGTGGAAATGTAATGATGTATGTTAATTTAATTTGGATTTGGGGTCATCCAGAAGTATATATTTTAATATTACCTGCTTTTGGAATTTTTTCTGAAGTAGTTTCTACTTTTTCTAGGAAAAAGTTGTTTGGATATACATCTTTAGTTTTGGCAACTATTTCAATTACTATTTTATCTTTTATCGTATGGCTACATCATTTTTTTACAATGGGTGCAGGAGCGAATGTTAATGCGTTTTTTGGCATAGCTACTATGATTATAGCAATACCTACAGGAGTAAAAATTTTTAATTGGTTGTTTACTATGTATAGAGGACGTATTCATATGCATTCTTCAATGTTGTGGACTATGGGATTTTTAATAACGTTTTCTATAGGTGGTATGTCTGGTGTTTTGTTGTCTTTACCAGCAATTGATTTTGTATTACATAACAGTTTGTTTTTAGTAGCACATTTTCATAATGTTATTATTGGAGGTGTAGTATTTGGTTGTTTTTCTGGAATAACTTATTGGTTTCCTAAGATGTTTGGATTTTCTTTATCTGAAACATGGGGAATAAGAGCTTTTTGGTTTTGGATCTCTGGATTTTTTTGTGCTTTTATGCCTTTATATGTTTTAGGATTTATGGGTATGACGCGTCGTCTTAGTCAAAATATAGATCCTCAGTTTCATTCTATGTTAGTTTTAGCTGCTTTTGGTACAGGATTAATTGCTATTGGGATTTTATGTCAAATTATTCAATTATTAGTATCTATTCGTGATCGAAATATTAATCGTGATATTACGGGAGACCCCTGGAATGGCAGAACGTTGGAATGGTCGATTCCTTCACCTCCTCCATCTTATAATTTTGCAGTTATACCTATAGTGCAATGTCGTGACTATTTTTGGAAATTAAAAACAGAAAAAAGAAGGGATAAAGTATTTTCGTGTATAGCATATTCTGATATTCATCTTCCAAATAAAACTAGTTTAGGTTTTTTGATTGGTCTTTTTTCTATAATACTTAGTTTTTCTTTAGTTTGGCATATTTTTTGGCTATGTATTGTATCATTGTTAGCAATATTATATTTATTGATTTCAAAAAGTTTTTGTATTGACCGCGGTTATATTATTTCTAAAAAACAAGTTGATAATATTGAACGTGAATATATTAATAATCTTAAACATTTAGGGTTTAAATAATTTTGAATAATATAATAGATGTACAGAAAAATATAGTTAAATTTAGTACTAGAATTTTAAATTCTAAAAAAGTATTTGGATTTTGGTTATATTTAATAAGCGATTGTATTATATTTGCTACGTTGTTTTCTGTTTATATTGTAATGGCTACTAATATAGTAGATAAAGTATATAGAAGAGAAATTTTTAATCTTCCTATAGTGATTTTAGAAAGTTTTTCTTTATTATTGAGTTCTTTTACTTATAGTTTTGTTATTTTAGAAATAAAAAAATATAAAAAAAATATAACTATATTTTGGCTTTTTATTACTTCTCTGTTGGGCTTAGTTTTTTTGATGTTGGAAATATTTGAATGTAACAATCTTGTTGGTCATGGATATAGCCCATCTAGAAATGGATTTTTATCATCTTTTTTTACACTTTTAATGGTTCATGGCATACATGTATTTTTCGCGATTTTATATGTTATAGTTATGATTGTACAAGTAGTAAAATTTGGTATTACGTATGAAGTATATATGAAAATTTTTTGTTTGAGTTTGTTTTGGCATTTTTTAGATATAATATGGGTTTTTATATTTTCTGTAGTTTATTTAATAGGGGAAATTTAATGAGTTTTTCATACTTTAAAACGTGTTTTTTTTTAAAAATAAGTATGTTTTCTATATTTTAATTTTTTTAATATTGTCTATTTTAACTATATTACCCTTTTTTATAGTTTTAGAAAAAATTTTTTCTCATTGGATTACTTTGGTTTTAATTTTTTTATGTTTAATTATTCAGATTTTAATTCATATTAGGTTGTTTTTTCATTTAGATTTTTCTTATGAACGAAAGTGGATTGTTATATCAATAATATTTTCTCTTTTAATTATTATTATTATTTTAATGGGAACATTTTGGGTTATGAACAATTTAAATCATAATATAGATATAATTTAATTATATGATAATGTCTTTTTTGGAAATTTTAAAACCAAGAATAGTTTTTGGAAATTTAATATCTTCTTTAGGAGGTTTTTTCTTGGCTTCAAAAGGAGATATTAGTTATAATTTATTATTTTTAAATTTAATAAGTATTTCATTAATTGTTAGTGCTTCTTGCATTTTTAACAATATTATTGATTATAAAATCGATAAGCATATGAATAGAACCAAAAAAAGAATTCTAGTTACTCATCCTTCTTTTTATAGTTTTTCGATATTTAGTGCAATATTTTTAGGAGTATTAGGATTGTTTTTATTCGGATTTTTTGTAAATTTATTATGTATGATACTTGCTTTTTGCGGATTTATGATATATGTTTTATTTTATAGTATTATTTTAAAAACAAGATCAATATATTCTACAATTGTTGGTAGTGTATCAGGTGCAATTCCTCCTGTATTAGGATATTGTTCGGTCGTCAATCATATAAATTTATGTTCTGTTAACTTGTTTTTAATTTTATTTTTTTGGCAAATTCCTCATTCTTATTCTATTTTTATAATGCATTTTAACGATTATAAAAATGCAAATATACCTGTATATCCTATTATAAAACCATTTTTTTTTACTAAACGTTGTGTTAATGTATTTATAATATTATTTTTAATTTCTATTTGCTTTTTCACAATTATAGGTTGTACTGGATATAAATTTCTCTTAATTTTATTATTTTTTTCTATAACATGGTTATATTTTTCTTGTAAGAAGTATAGGTATGATAAAAATAATATTTTATGGTCAAAAAATGTTTTTTATCACTCTATTTTTGTTATGTTGATATTAAATTTTATGATGTCAATTGATTTTGAATGTTAAAATAATTCAAAAACAACGAAATGGTTTAGGAATTCCTGCTATTTTGCTGGCTTGTTTATTTGGTCCTAAAGGAAACAATTTGAATAAATAACAACTTGTCATTTTTTTAAGTTTTTTTTTCTCTATTAATTTCATTAAAATTCTCATAGATGGGGTAATATTAAATTTCAAATAAAAATTTCGAATAATATATATTATTTCCCAATGGTCTTTTGTGATTTTTATAGATTCTTTTTTTGCAATTTCTTTTGCTATTTTTTTGTTCCAAAGGTGATTTTTTTCTAAATATGTATTCATTATTTATTTCTCTATGTTAGTGTTTTGTAATTATTTTAAAATAATTACAGAATAAAATGTTATATGAAGAATTGTTAATGTATATTTATATATATTCAATATATTTTAAATATTATAGCAAGAATTTTTCATTTATGATTAAAAAATTTCACATTCGCATTAAAGAATGGAGAATTATTTTAGGAATATGTATTATTTTTTCTCTTCGTTCGTTGGGAATGTTTATAATTTTTCCTGTTTTTAGTACTTATGGAATTTATTTAAAAGATAGTACAATTTTTTTAGTGGGTTTAGCAATGGGTGCATATGGTTTTTTTCAAGCTATATTTCAAATTCCTTATGGATGGTTGTCTGATAAAATAGGAAGAAAGTTCTCTATCATTTTAGGATTAGTATTTTTTTTAATTGGAAGTTTAATATGTTTAAATAGTAATTCAATTTTTGGAATGTTATTAGGACGTAGTTTACAAGGATCGGGTGCGATTTCTTCAGTGTGTATGGCTTTATTGTCTGATGTAATATCGAAAGAAAATCGCATAAAAGCTATGGGGTGTTTAGGAATCAGTTTTTGTATAAGTTTCGTATTGTCTGTAGTTCTTAGTCCTATTATGGTTCGTATGTTTGGATTGCATTTTTTATTTTTAATTACTTGTTTATGCTCTGTAGTATGTATTTTAGTAGCATTTTATGCTATTCCATATTTTAAGATAAAAAATAGTAATTTATGTGTAAAAACTGAATGCAAAAATATTTTAAATGTTTTAAAAAATCCTAATTTATTTAAATTAAATTTAAGTAATTTCTTTCTTCATTTTATTTTAATTTTATATTTTATAGTAGTTCCAATTCAATTAAGTTTTTATAGGTATGTATTAGATTTTTCTTGGATAATATATTTAGTTTCTATTGTAGTATCTTTTTTTATTGTATTTCCACTCATAAAATATATTCAAAATAATAGTTTTAGAAAAAATTTTATTTTTTCATTAATGATTTTTTTAGTTATATCTGATATTTTTTCTTTTTTTTTCAGATATTATATTTTTTTATTTTTTTTAAATTTGCAAATATTTTTTATAGCTTTTAGTTTTTTTGAAATAACTTTGCCTATTCTAGTTAGTAAAAATTCTCCTAAAAATTACAAAGGTACATCTATGGCTGTATATTCTATTAGTCAATTTTTAGGTTCTTCTATAGGAGGAATATTAGGAGGATTTTTTTTACATTATTTTAATAGTAATATTTTATTTCTATTTAAGTTTATTGTTGTTGTTTTTTGGTTTCTTATTAATATATTATGTTTTTAAATATAAAGTTTTATGTTTTAAGTAGATTTAAATAAATTTAAGATTTAAAACGTATAAAATTATTTTTTAATAATTATGTTTTATATTAAAGCTAAATTTATTATTTTAAAAATTTTTAAAATTGCATTTAAATATTTTTTTTTAAAGTATATATATTAATAAAATATTTTAATAATTTTTATTTTTAAATTTTAAATTTTTAAAAATGTTTTTATGTACAAATTAAAACGATTTCTTTTTATAAATATTTTTGTTTTTAATTGAATTTTTGGGAATTTATAATGGATTGGTTTAGATTTTTTAGTATTAAAAAGAATCGAATTAATAATTTCATGTCTAAATTATTAGATGATTTACCTTTTCAAGATTCTTTGTTATTAGACGCTATGAAATATGGAGTTTTATTAGGAGGTAAAAGAATTAGGTCTGTTTTAATGTATATTTTAGGAAAAAGTTTTCAAGTTAATACAAATATTATAGATGTTTTAGCATCTTCTGTTGAATTTATACATGCATATTCTTTAATACATGACGATTTACCTGCTTTAGATAATGATATTTTTAGAAGAGGATACGATTCATGTCACATAAAATTTGGAGAATCTACTGCTATATTAGCAGGGAATTCATTACAATGCTTGTCTTTTAATATTTTATCTCATTTAAATTCAAGTGAAATATCGGATAATAAGAAAATAAAAATGATTGCAGAATTATCGCATTTTTCTGGATATTCAGGTATTTGTATAGGTCAATTTTTTGATTTAGAATCAAAATACAAAAATTTTGAATTACATGAATTAGAAAAAATGTATTGGTATAAAACTGGATCATTAATTAGTGCTGCAGTTCGTTTAATTTTAATTTCTAGTAATGTATATAATAAGAATATTTTTTTAGGATTAGAAAAATATTCTAAAAATATTAGTTTAGCTTTTCAAATTAGAGATGATATTTTAGATTTTTTAAGTGATACTGAAAATATAATGGAATATGAAAACTGTAATAGAAACTTAAAAAGAAATACATTTCCATTGATAATAGGTTTAAAAAAATCGAAAGAAAAGTTAAAAGAATTATATAAAGATATATTAAAATCTTTGCAAATATTATCTTATGAACATATAAATGTAAAATTTTTAAAAAAATTAGCATATTATATAATTACACGGAATAAATAACTTTTAGAATGAGTTTCTAATGAGCTTTAATTATACAAAATATCCAATATTAAATTTAGCAAGTTCAGTAAAGGAATTAAAATTACTTCCTATCGATAAATTGCCTCAATTATGTTATGAACTGCGTCAATATTTATTAGAAACCATTAGCAAATCTAGCGGTGGTCATTTATCATCTAGTTTAGGAGTAGTGGAAATAACAGTAGCATTACATTATGTTTGTAATACTCCTTTTGATAATTTGATTTGGGATGTAGGACATCAATCTTATCCTCATAAAATTTTAACAGGAAGACGCAATGATATTGCTAGTATTCGTACAAGAAATGGAATACATTCTTTCCCATTCCGAAAAGAAAGTGAATATGATGTTTTAGGAGTAGGTCATGCTTCTACTTCGATTAGTGCAGGTGTAGGAATGGCTATCGCTGCAAAAAAAGAAAATAAAAATAGGCGTACTATTTGTGTTATTGGAGATGGTGCCATGACTTCTGGAATGGCATTTGAAGCTATCAATCATGCTGGATTTAGTGGAATACATTTATTAGTTATTTTAAATCATAATAGCATGTCTATTTCTAGAAATGTAGGTGCTTTAAATACGTATTTTTCTAAATTTTTTTTGAACTATAATTTAATAAAAAAATATAAAAATAAGGAGAATTTTTGTATTAAATCTGATTTTTTAAATAGTAACTCATTATATCAAAAAAAATATTTAAAAGATATAAGATCATCTAATACTTTCTTGAATGATTTAGGATTTAAATATTTCGGGCCGGTAGATGGGCATGATATATTTTTATTAATTGATATTATTAGTCGATTAAATACTCAAAAATATACTAATTTTTTACATTTAATAACTAAGAAAGGAAAAGGGTACTTACCTGCTGAGTTAAACCCTATAAAATGGCATTCTGTTCCTAAATTTGAAGTTTCTACGGGAAAAATGTTAATTAAAAAAAAATCTGTATTTACTTATTCTGAAATTTTTGGGAATTGGTTATGTTCTATAGCAAAAATAGATAAAAAATTAATAGGTATTACTCCAGCCATGAAAGAAGGATCAGGTATGGTACAATTTTCTAAGCTTTTTCCTGATCAATTTTTTGATGTTGCAATAGCAGAACAACATGCTGTAACATTTTCTGCTGGGCTAGCTATTAGTGGATATAAACCAGTACTTTCAATTTATTCTACTTTTCTTCAAAGAGCTTATGATCAAGTCATACATGATGTAGCGCTTCAAAAATTACCAGTTTTATTTGCAGTTGATCGCGGAGGAATAGTCGGTCATGATGGTGAAACTCATCAAGGTATGTTTGATTTAACTTATCTTAGGTGTATTCCAAACATCATTATTATGACTCCTAGTAATGAAAATGAATGTTTAAATATGTTATATACTGGTTATTGTTATAGAAAAGGTCCTAGCGTAGTAAGATATCCTAGAGGTAAAGGTATTGGAGTAATTTTGAAATCAATGAAACTAATTCCAATTGGTAAAGGAGTGTTAAAAAGAATAGGGAAAAAAATAGCTATTTTAAATTTCGGGCCATTATGTATTTTTGCAGAACAAGTAGCAAAAAATTTGAATTCTACTTTAGTTGATATGCGTTTTGTAAAGCCATTAGATATTAATTTAATTTTAAGTTTAACAAAAAATCATAGGTTTTTTGTCACTCTTGAAGAAGGTGTTATAGCAGGAGGTGCTGGAAGTAGTATTAATGAAGTATTTATGCAAAAAAAAATTACTCTTCCTATTTTGAATATTGGAATGCCAGATGTATTTATCCCTCAGGGAAATCAGTCAGAAATGCGTAGTGAATATAAATTGGATGCAGATGGTATTTTAGAAAAAATTTTATTTTGGTTAAATGAATGAAATTATTATTTTTCTTTTTTTTTCTTAGTAGTGTAGTATCTAATTTTTGCTGCAGCTTTGTCCAATACTCCATTTATAAATTTATGACTTTCTTCTGCTCCGAATCGTTTTGCTAATTCAATTCCTTCATTTATTGTTACTTTAAAAGGAATGTCATGTCTTTTTTCCAGTTCATAAAATGAAATTCTCAGTATAGCTTTTTCAATATGTCCTAGTTCATGTATAGTTCGTGATAGATAAGGAATCATTAAAGAATCTAAATATTTTTGATTATTAGTAATTTCTATAATTAATTCATGAAAATATATTTTATCAATATCTTGCAAATTGTCTCTTTCATAAAATTGATTTTCTATTTCATAGATATTATTTTTCGACAGTTGCCATGAGTATAATGCTTGTACGGCACATTCTCGTGCTTTTCTTCTAGCTTGAGGTTTCATATAGTAGAAATTTCCTTTTTTATTATTTAATATTTAATTTTCTAAAATTTTATTTTTTTGTAAGAATTAATTTTATATCATTTCCTATTTTAATAATACTTTTAAAAATAAATTTAGGAACAAAAGATAATTTTTTATAATTTTTTAATATAAATAAGGGTTTTGAATGATGTCCTAATAATTTTGGAGCTATATAAATTATTAATTCATTTACTAAATTTAGTCTTAAGAAAGATCCAGATAACGATGCTCCTGATTCTACTAATACTTTATTTATTTCTCTTTTTCCTAATATTTTTAAAAGATTTGGCAAATCAATTTTAGATGTCTTAGAGCTATGTATAATTATTTGTTCAACATTATTAGGCCAGTGATTATTATCAAGTTTTAGTCTAATTAGAAATATTTTTCCAGGTTCTTTAATTAATTTATGTGAAGGTTGTATGCGATTTTTTCTATCTATTATAACACGAATAGGTTGTTTTATATTTTTATTTAAACTATTTGAATATTTTTGTATTTTTTTAGTTCTTATAGTTAGTAATGCATTATCTGTAATGACAGATTTACTACTGCTAATTATAGCATCGCATTGTCTTCTATATTGTTGAACGTCTTGACGGGCTTTTTTCGAAGTGATCCATTTACTTAATCCATTACTTAGAGCTGTTCTTCCATCGATAGAACTAGCTAGTTTTAATTGAACCCAAGGCATTCCTGTGTGCATTCTTTTAAAAAATCCTTTATTTATATTTTTAGATTTGTGTGAGATAATTCCTATTTTTACTATAATTCCTTTTTTTTTAAGCCAACTTATTCCTTTTCCAGATACTTTTGGATTTGGATCTATTGTAGATATTATAATTTTATAGATGCCTGCTTGTATTAGTTTTATGCAACATGGAGGTGTTTTCCCAAAATGACTACAAGGTTCTAAAGTAACATATACTGTTGCTCCCTTAGCTTTCTCACCCGCTTGTTTTAAAGCATATATTTCAGCATGTGGATAACCAGATTTTTTATGCCATCCTTTTCCAATAATAACATTATTTTTTACTATAATACATCCTACATTAGGATTAGGAGAAGTAGTTAATATCCCTTTTTTAGCTAATTGAATTGCTTTGTTCATATAGAAAATATCATTCATATAGATTTTTTAAATATTTAAAATAATTTTTTTTGAAAATATAAAGAATTTTAAATATTTTAAGTTTAAAATTTATTTTTATGAAAAAAGTGATCATAACCAAATTTTGAAAAATATAGTTTTTTTTCATTGTAAAACAAATTATATCCATTTTTAATATGATTAATTTCTCCTATACAGTGATAAGGAATTTTTAGAGGATCAATGGAACTTTGTAATATTGGTATTTTTTCTTTAGGTACTGTGAAACATAGTTCATAATCTTCTCCTGAATTTATGGCAAATTTTAGCCAGGTTTTTTGTGTAAAATTTGTTTTTAGTGCTTGAGAAATTGGTAGTTTTTCTAAATTAATATTTGCTCCACATTTACTTAGTTCTAAAATTTTTTTTAAATCAGATAGTAATCCATCTGATAAGTCAATAGCAGAACTAGCGATGTTTCGTAATAATTGTCCATGTATAATTCTTGGAATAGGATGTAAATGTTTTTTAATTAGATGATTAAGATCTTTTTTCGAACTTTTTATTCCTTTTTTTAAAAGGAAGAGTCCAGCTGCACTATCTCCTAGAGTACCTGTAACATATATCAAATCTCCAATTTTTGCTCCTTTTCTTAATAAAGCTTGGTTTTTTGGAACAATTCCATAAACGCTTGCTGTGATACTAAGTGGTCCTCGGGTTGTATTTCCTCCAATTAATTTCATATTATAGTTATTGAGTGTTTTAAAAAAACTTTTGCTAAAGTTTTTTATCCAGTTTTCGTTATTATTTGAAAGAGTTAGAGATAGAGTTATCCATTTAGGTTGTGATCCTATTGCTGCGAGATCACTAAGATTTATAGCAATAATTTTGTATCCTAAATCAGAGGGATCTATATTCTTTAAAAAATGTGTTCCTTCTATTAAAGTATCAGTACTAATTGCAAGAATTTGATTTTTTGGAATTTTAATAAGTGCACAATCGTCGCCTATATCTTGAATAATGTTCGTATCATTTTTTTTTAGTGTTTCGCTAAAATATTTTTTAATTATTTCAAATTCGCTTAAGTTCATATGATTTTTTGAAAATTTATTTTTTAATTTTTACTTTTAATAATATTTTTTAAATATAATAATAATTATAAATGTTTAAATAATTATAGTTTGATATTTTAAATTTTACTAATAACATTAATCATTTCTAATACTGCTAAGGCTGATTCTGATCCTCTATTTCCTATTTTAGTTCCTGCACGTTCAATAGCTTGTTCGATATTATTAGCTAAAATAATTCCAAAAGAAATAGGAATTTTGTATTTAATATTTATGTTAAATATTTTATTATAGATTTCGCGTGATAGAAGTGAAAAATGCAAAGTCTTTCCTTTTATAATTGTTCCTAATGTAATAATAGCATGATATCGATTTTTTTGAGCGATTATTTCTGATACAATAGGTATTTCAAATGCTCCTGGAACATATATAATTGTTATGTTTTCATCTTGTACTTGTCCTATTCGTTGTAAAATATCCAGAGCACCATTTAGTAAATTTTTATTTATGAAGTAATTGAATCGACTTATTATTATAGCTATTTTTTTATCTTTTGATAGAGTGGTTTCTTTAATTATTTTCATATTTTATTTTTTAAATAAGTTTTATAAGTTTTTTAAAAATTTTGTTTTTATAATATTGTTTTATAACATATTAATGTTTTATTTTTAATATTAAAACAATTTTATTATGGAATAATTTTTCATACTTGATTATATCAATAATTAAATTATATATATATTAATATTTTTTTGTTTTTTGCAAATAAAGTTGCAAAGTATTTATAATATTACGATCTATTTTTTGAACAAAATTATTCATAATCTAAAATATAAGAAATTCTTTTTAAAATAATTATATATGTTATTTTTAAAAAATAAAATTTTAAATGTTTGGCAGAACGTTTAAGTATTTTTTCAAGTTTACAATATAAATTGTAGAAATTTATTAATAAAAATTTTTATATTACAGAAATTTTTAAAATTTTTATACTATATAAGTATTTTTTATATTTTTAATTTCTTAAGTTAAGTATTATTTTTAATTTTTGTAAATATATGTTTTTATTTGAATGAAAAATTTTAGGATTGGATTCTTGTATAAATATATATTGGAATTTTTAAGATTATTATAGATTTTAAATTTTTATTTTAAAAAAATTTTTAAAAAATAGTTGCATCTTTGTTATATTGGAGTTATAGTCTTAGATGTAGGACGCGGGGTGGAGCAGTTCGGTAGCTCGTCGGGCTCATAACCCGAAGGTCGTTGGTTCAAATCCAACTCCCGCAACCAGAGCAATTTTTATATTTTAAAAATATATTTATATTAATAATTTTTAATTTTATTTATTTTTTATATTTTCAATGAATGCATTCTTTTTTACATAATCCACTATGTCTTATAATTTTTTTTCTTATGGATTTTTTTAATATTTTTTTATCACTATATATTGTTAATTTTTTTTTTGCTCTAGTTATTGCGGTATAAATGATGTTTTTATTCAAGATTTTTATTTGAGTATTAGGAAGTATCAAAGTTAAATTTACAAATTCTGATCCCTGAGATTTATGTGCAGACATTGCCCAACTTGTTTGAAATTTTGGTAACAAATTGATGGGTATTGATCTTGTTTTTTTTTCTTCATTCAAAAAAAATGCTTGTAATTTTTTATTTTTTCCATACATGATTATTCCTATATCTCCATTATATAGTTTTAGCGTATAGTTATTTTTTAAAATCAATATAGGTTGTCCAAAGTATATCTTTTTTTTGTCTTCTAACAACACTGTATTTTTTATAAATTTTTGATGTTTCATTTCATATTCTAGTGCTAAATTTAATCCTTTTATCCCGAACGGACCGTTTTTTAATATACAAATCAATCTGTGATTATTGAATTCTAAAATTGTATCTAATGGTTTTTCTTTTTTTAAAATATTCCAATAATTTGTATAACTTTTAGTTAAATTTTTTATCATTTTTTCATAATTTTTATTAGTACTTAAAGGAAAAAAATTAATATCTTTGTATGCATTGGAAAATAGTTTTTTAAAATTATTAAATTTATCTTCTTTAATTTTTTGAGATATTTTATAAATGTTTGAAGAAATATTAAAACGATAATTTTTTTTTAAAACACATATTTTTTCATTAATATTTGAAAACTTGTCGTTTATACTTTTTCCGATATTTATATTATAAATTTTAAAAAAATTTATTTTTTTTATGGTTTTTTCCCCGTAGCCTTTGCAATAGTAACTATATATATCTTGTAAAATATTTCCACAATTTATGGAAGGTAATTGATTATGATCGCCTAAAAATATTATTTTAGTTTTTTTTGGTATATTATCAATTATTTTTTCCATTATAAATATGTCTATCATGGAAGATTCATCTATAACTAATATATCTATGTCTAAGAAATTGTTAAAATTTTTGTGGTTTTCTAAGTTGTTTCCTAACAAACGATGTAAGGTTATTGCAGGTTTTATTAAAATTTCATTATTTTTATAAAATTGTGTAAGCTTTAGTATAGATTTTTGAATAGATTTAGTTAATGCATACGCTGCTTTTCCTGTAGTAGCAGCTAATTGAATTTTTAACTTTTTAGGAAAAGATGCAATTTTTATTGCAGTTAATATTTTTGATACTATTGTAGTTTTCCCAGTTCCTGGATCTCCTATTATGAATGTTATTTTATTTATAATAGAAAAAATAATAGCAATTTTCTGTGAATTTTCTGTGTTACTAGATAATAATGGGGTTATTTTCTTTTTAATTTCTACTAATTTTTTAAACTCAAAATTTTGAGGTGTGGATATAAAATTAAAAATTTTTTTTTCTGCTATCCACATTTTTAAAAAATATATTTTTTGATCGATAATAACTAATGGTGTGAGATGTGATCCATTACTGCTAATTTTATTTTTTGACATTTGTAATAGCAAATTTTTTAAAATCTTTGTCATCTTCGAAATTTCTTTAATTAATTTTGTATTTTTTATTTCATATAATTTTTCTGGATTTTTGAGGACTGAAATAGGAAGACAAGTATGACCCATTCGTATAAAACAGCTAATGTAAGTAATTAATAATATTGTTTGAGATGATTGATGACCAGCAATTGAAAGAGAGAAATATAAATCTGACTGATTAATTATTTTTTTTTCGATACATTTTGTAAGAAATGATATAATTTTCATATTTTTTATTTAATTTCTAAAAGATATTATTTAATTTTTGTATGGTAGTTAGATTAGGTATGGTAAAAAATATTCCAGAATTTTGGTTTTTATTATCTATAGCTCTCAAAAATAAAATATAAATTCCTCCGAAATGTTTATGAAAAGAATAATTTTTAATACGTTGCATTAAATATTTGTGCAAAGCAATACTATATAATTGATATTGTAAATCATAATAATTTCTTTTGATTGAACGTTTTATTTTTTCTTCAGTATAATCAGATTTTTTATGACCAAGATGAGTTGATTTATAATCGATTAAATAATATTTTGTTTTCCATTTGAACACTAAATCTATAGATCCATTTAAAATTCCTTTTATAGGATTGATTGATATTTTATATGGCGATTGTAAAGATATATTTGATAAATTTATAATTTTATTTATTTTTTTTTCTGTAAGTTTATTTTTTATCGATAAAAAAAAGTTTAGCTCTTTTACATAATTTTTTGGATTTAATTGAGATAGTGAAAGATTATTTTTGTTTAATGATGCATTTAGGATTGTGTAAATCCAATTTTTTAATGGTTTAGATAATTTTTTGTCAAATTTATGTTGTTTAAGTTTCTGTAATATCCACTGTGTATGTATATTTTCGTGAAAATTTATTTCTTTGAAAATTTCGTGCATAAATATTCCAAAAATTTTACCTTTTGGAAAATTATATGGTGTAGTAATTTCTGTTATATTTTTATGTTTTTTTTGGATGTCTATATTAGAAAAAATAGAATCATAATTTTTTCTGAATAATTTTTGATTATTGTATTTCTTTTTTAATTGAGAATAACTTGTAATGTTACAGTTATATTCTAATATTCTAGTAAACTTTTTATTTTTAGGTTTTGTGTATTTTTTTTGAATTTTTACGTGTGAATTATGAAAATTAGGTAACTGGCAAGTAACTTCTATATTTTTATTATTGTAATGTATTTTTGAAAGAATTTCGTATAAATTATCGTCATAGTTTTTTCTTTTTAATTTAATAATGTAGTCTAAAGCATTTTTATAGGAATTTAAATAATAATTTTTAGTTGTTTTTCGTTCATTCTTTATGAGTGCAATACCGATGCAACAATGAACAATTGCTCTTGTTAATGCAACATACAGTAATCGCATATTTTTTGATAGTTCTTTTCTTTCTTCAATAATATATGATTTATTATTATTATTGATTCTCAAAGTATTTTTTTCATATTTCTTAGAAATAATAAAAAAAGGAATTAATACTATTGGATATTCAAGTCCTTTAGATTTATGAATTGTAACAATTTTTATTTGGTTTTTATCATGGTTTAATGGAATATAATCTGTATCAGGAATGTCATTTTTTTCTTTTATTTTTCTTTTAAACCATAAAATTAAAAGATGTTTTTTTTTTATTTTTTCAAATCTTATTTCCAGTAATTCTCCAATGTATAAAATTTTTTTAAGATTTGGACTATTTTCTGTAAAAAAGTTATTTTTTTCTTTTGTTTTAAATTTTATTATAATTTCACGAATTACACATATGATTCCAAATTTATTCCAAATTAATAAATAATTATTAAAAATATTTATTAAATTTGACCAAAATACGTGTTTTTTTGTAATAGAATCAATATCTTCAAAGCTTTTATTTATAATATTAGTCGATATAGCTTTTTTAAGTGTGTACTCATTTGTAGGGTTTAGAATAGCTTGAAATATCCACAGTAATTCCAATGCATCATGGCTATGAAAAACACTTTCTCTTTTTGAAAAATATTCTGACGGAATATTTACTTTATTTAAGGCATTTTGCATAACATATGCTTCTCTTTTATTATTTACTAGTATACAAATATCTTTTAGAGATATATTTTTTCTGTTTTTGTTTTTTTGAATTACAGCATTTCCGTTTTTTCCTTCATTTATCCAGAGTGAAATATAGTTTCTAAAAACATTTATGATCCAATTTATATAGTCGTTTTGTGTTATTTTTATGTCTTTATTAAGGAAAAAACGCATAGCTGGCTGAATTTTTTTGTTTACTTTAAATATTATTTTTTTTTCTTTATAGATTGATTTTGTTGAAATAAATTTTATATCAGGGGATAAAAAAGGATTTTTAGATCTTGAAAACAATAGATTTACGCTGTCTACCATTTCTTTTGAAGATCGCCAGTTAATTTTGAGTTGGTATAGTTGTTTGATGTTTTTTTTAATTTTTATATATGATGAAATGTTGGCTCCTTGAAATTCATAAATAGCTTGTTTGGGATCTCCTATTAGAATAAATAAATCTTTTTCTAGTGCATAAATTTTTTCAAATATTTTATATTGTTGATAGTTTGTATCTTGAAATTCATCGATTAATAATACAGGATATTTTTTTTTAATGATTTTTGAAATATTTTCATTTTTTTTATATAAAGCTTGATAAAGAAATTGAATTAAATCTTCAAATTCAAAAGTTCCTTGTATTTTTTTTTCTTTATTAAATTTTTTTTTTATGTGTAATATTGACTCTATAAGAAATGAAGATTTTAATGAAAATTTTGTTTTGAGAAAATTTTCTGTAATTTGAAATATTTTATTCTGAGGTTTTTCTCCATTAGGAGTTTTTTTCGTCAAGTAACTATTTTGAAAATATTTTAGTTCTTTAGGAAAATCAAAATTTTTTGTTTCTTCCATAGTCCATTTTTTAATGATATTCATCCATCTAGATAAGTTGGATTTGTTATAGCTACGTTTATTTATATCAGAATTTTTAATTGATTGAAATATTTGTTTATAGTTGTCTATCCATTGTTTTTTAAAATTTTTTATGTTTTTAACTAATATTTCATATAGTTGAACAATGTTTGGTTTTTTTGATAGTTCTTTTTTTCTTGAATTATAATTTGAGAGAAATGGATAAATATTTTTTAATAGTGTATTAGGATTTTTAAAGTATTTAATAATAATTTGTAAAATATTTTTTGGCATTCTTGAAAAATATTCATTCCAAAATTCATTACTAAATTTGAGATATAGAGAATATTCGTTTTTTATTATTTTATTTTGAAAAAATATATTAGAACAAAATTTATTAATGTTTAATGATTTATAACAAAATTCGTGTATTGTATAAACTGCTAGTTCATTGATTGATTGTTCTGCTTGAGTTAATATGAAGATAGCTTTTTCTGGATTTTTAATTTTTTTTAATAAGTCTTTAAAAATGATAGTGTTATTATTTTCTTTTTTTTCACATATTTTTTTAAAATGTTTAATGTATTTTTTTATTCTAGTTTTTATTTCTAATTTTGAATGTTCTGTAAATGTTACTACTAAAATTTCTTGAATTAGTAATTTTTTGCATATTTTATTATTTTCTCTTAATCCTAATATTAGTCTAAGATATAATATAACTAAAGAAAATGTTTTTCCTGTCCCTGCTGATGCTTCAATTAAAATTTTACCAGATAAAGGTAAATTGATAATGTCTAAATTAGATATTTTTTGTGTTTTTTTCATTGTTTATTTTAACTAAATAAATATAAATTGTATATATATAAAAATATTTTTGATTTATTCTATATATTGTAATATAGGTAATATCCATTTTTTAGCTATTCTGCAAATTTTAGATATCGTTTTTTCATCTAAAATATTTATAATTTTTTTTAAATATAAATCATGTTTTTCTCCTTTAATCCAATCATTTCCTTCCCATGCTTTTATTATGTTTTTTTTTGAATTTTCTAATATGTCAATATTTTGAGTAATAGTTTTACTTTTTTTGTTGTATACCGAATTTATCCATGTAATGCCTAATTTTGTTAAAAGTAAAGGTGTTTGCATGCCATTTATGTATCCATTTATATATTTTTCTAAAAATTTATTTGCTTTTTTTTTGGTTAATTTTAAAAAAATTAATTTTTTATTGTTTGGACTTATTATAATGCTACGTTCTTCTTTGTACGTAGAACAGTATACTAAGTGTTCTAACCATAAGGAAATTATATCTCTGTAAGTTATAGAAGTAGGTTTCCAACGTAATAATCCTGTTTCATTTATATTTTTTAATGATCCATATAAAATATTTTCGTTAATTTTTAATCGAAATTTTTTTGTTTCTAATTTTTTTTTGAGGGAATTAATTTTTTTATATAATGGTGTAACAAGAGCAATTTGATTATCCCAGAATATTTTTCCTAAATTTCCATATGGTATGATATTTTTATTTGTATAATATGAAAACAATTTTTTAATATCTTTTTTTTCAAGTAAGAAGTTTATTATTTTAAGACTTATTTTATAGCGATTCAGTGTATTTATGTGAAAGTTTTCTGTTTTTAAATCATCATTTTTAATCAAATTTAGTTTGACATTCAGTCGGTTATTAAAAAAGTTTTGAATAGGATTTTTCCAAAAAGCAATTAATAAAAGTATATTAATGTTTTTATATTTAAATTTTTCGAGAGTTTTTAAAGGATTTTTTTGTTTTATTTTTTCTAATTTAGAGATTTTTAACCATTTTTCATTAAAATTTTGATTATCAGAATTTTCTATGAAATTTTTCATATCATAAGGTTCATGTGTGTGATTGTGATATAACATATAAGATATTTTTTTCATTTGATTTTTTTTAATTTTTTCGTTTTCATGAAAAATGTAAAAATTTTTAGATATGTACGAAGATAATTGATTGATTATGAAAGATGGTGTATTGAATTGATTTTTTTTTTTTGAATTTTTGTAATAGCTTATTAAAAAGAATTTTTGTGCTGATAACAAAGTTTCTAGAAATAAATATTCGTATTTGTTTTTTCTATGAGGATCACATATTCTAGGAAACTTATGAATTATATTGAAATTTTCAAAAAATGTTTTTTGTGTGGAAAATTCTTCGTTCATTCCTAATATACAAATTACTTTAAAAGGTATGTTTCTTAGTATAAATCCGTTACAAAAAGTAATTTTTCCAGAAAATAAATCATGTATTTTTTCACTGTTTGGAGTACTTTTTAACAATTCATTTTTTAATAGTTTTATTGAAACTTTTTTTTTATAGTTTTCTTGAATTCCAGATTGAATTATTATATTCCATTGATTTTTAATTGATTTCATTTCTTTTGTTTCATGTTCATGATTTTCAAAAAAGTCGTTCAATAATTTTTCTAGAATTAATTTCCATGATTTTAAATATTTTGAAGTAGAAAGTTTATTTTTCCATTTTCGTAATAATAGTACAAATTGTATCAATTTATTTAAAGTTTTAAAATTTTTTATATTTGAAACATTGCAAGGAACAAGTTTTTTCCATATTGTGTAATTTTCATCATTCATTGCTTGGCCTAGAAAGATTCTTTTTTCTGTATTTTTCAAAAAAATTTTTTTATTATTTTTCTGTAATGTACATTGTTCAGAATTTTTATTAAATTCAAATTCGATCTGAAACTTTTCTATTGTTTTATATAGAAAACTTATTTCTTTTTCTTTTATTTTAGTTTTTTTTAATATAATAGGATTTTCTAATAAATTGAAGATATTTTTATTGTCAAGTGGATTATTAGGTAGACTAAGTATTTTAATAATAGTTTTTATGGCTCTTTCTGTTTTTCGATTAAAATTGGATAAAATTCGAAAAGGAATGTAGTGTTTTGGAGTAATTGAATTAAATATAGAATAAATAAATGGAGTGTAAAGATTTATATCTTTGCTAATTATTAAAATATCATGAAATAATATATCATGGTGAGTATTAAGTATGTTTAATAAATTTTCATGTAAGACTTCTATTTCTCTTCTGATTGTTGTACATATATGTATAGTAATAGATGAATCATCTTTATGTATTTTATTTTTTCGATTCATTTCTTTTTTGTTTTCGTTACAATTTAACTTAATATCAGTTTGAATTATTTTTTTTTGTATTTTTTGGAGTAGATAATTAGGTTTTTTAGTTTTAAACAAATGTATTTCTTTTTTATTTATCAAATACAGTAATAAAGTATATTCGTATCCGTATTTTCCGAGAAAAGAAATTTTGTCAATAATATTTTTTTCTCTCACAGCATTGTCTAAAAGAATTTTATAATTTTGTGTAGCTTGAAAAAAACATG
Organism: Buchnera aphidicola (Nurudea yanoniella); assembly: GCA_039829995.1. Lineage (NCBI taxonomy): Bacteria > Pseudomonadati > Pseudomonadota > Gammaproteobacteria > Enterobacterales > Erwiniaceae > Buchnera > Buchnera aphidicola. The sequence continues at coordinate 464,467 of CP140036.1, read as the reverse complement.
AAGTATATTTTTTAATTAATGTTAGTTCATGTTTTTCAAACTTTATGTGATTTAATAATATTTTTTTTTCATTTTTATATGGTGTGGTATAAAAAAAATATATTGTACAGATTTTACTGATTATTTTTAAAAACATTATATTTAATGGTGTTAAGTTTTTATTTCCAAAAATAAAAATTCTATAGGGTAGTTTATTGGTATTTATATTTTTTTTTTGTATTTCTTTTTCTAAAATAAATAAAAGATTGGAGTAATTTAAAGTTGATTGATTTTTATTTTTTATATATTTTATTAGTTTTTTCCACAATAATTTATGTTTATTGATCAAAGAATTTACATTTTTTTGTTTTTTTATATTTTTTTCCCATTCTTCAATTAAATCTGGACGATATAATAAATATTCTTTAAATTTTTTTGATAAAGAAGATATTATTTCAAATAGTTTTATTTGTGAATGACTTAAACTAATAAAACTAGTTAAATATTTTATATCTTTAATGCTCATCATTTTCCATATTAAATTATATTTTTCAAATTCTAATGTCCAGCGATAATTAGAACTTATATTTTTAGAAAAGTTCCATATAAATTTATGAAATCGGAAGAACTTTATATTAGAGGCTATTGAATATTTTTTACTTATAAAAATTTTTATCCAATGATCTATGTTTTCATTATTTGTAATAAATATTTCACTTTTTAAAGGATTAGATAGTGGAGAATTTATAAAAATAGAACATGCTTTTTCTATGAGGAGTTTGTAATTGTGAGATTTATATATTATTAACATGATTTTTAAAATTAATCTAAAATATTTATTGTATTATTTTTTATAATTATGAATTTTTATTTGAGGATAAGGAATTTCAATGTTATTTAAATCTAAGGCTTTTTTAAATTTTGCCATTAAGTCCCAATAAACTATATTTAGTTCTTCTGTTTTGCTCCAACAACGTATAACAAAATTTAATGAAGATGGTGCCATTTCACTGAGGCCGATAGTAATGTCTTTATCTTTTAAAACCCTATCTTCGTTATCTATAACATTTTTCAAAACTTTTATTACAAAATCAATATCAGAGTCATATGAAACGCTTATTATGAATTCATTTCGTCTAGTTTTTTCTCTAGAATAATTGATTATATTTCCAGATATAATTTTTCCATTAGGTACAACAACAATTTTTCCATCTAAAGTACGAAGCATAGTATAAAATATATGAATGTTTAAAACTGTTCCAGATATATTTCCTAAATTTACATATTCTCCAATTCTAAGTGGACGTAATATAACTAGCAAAACTCCTGCTGCAAAATTGGATAGAGATCCTTGTAAGGCTAGTCCAATTGCCATTCCAGCAGCACCTAATATAGCAATTACAGAAGTTGTTTGTACTCCAATACATCCTAATGAAGCTATAAATGTAAATGTAATTACTATATATTTTGCTAATGCTGCAAGAAATCCAGAAATAGTACTATCTATGTTTCTAGTAATTAAAATTTTGTTAATAATTTTCGAAAGTGTTTTTGCTATGAAAAATCCTACTATTAAAATTGTAATAGCTGACATAAGATTAATAATATAACTGAATAACAGTTCTTGATTTCGTACTAACCAATTACTGGCATGGTTAATATCATGAACTACATTTAATTTTTTCATTTTTATACTTCTTTGATATATATTTTACCGAGTATTAAAGTTATATAATATTTAATATTTTTGATATGATTTGAAATCAGGGAGAATAATAATTATCCTCCTCTAATTTTTTCGAGATATGTAGTTTTATATAACAAATACTTTTTATAGAGTATTACAAGAATTTAATATTTCAAACATTTTTTTTAGGTAATTTGATACTGATCTTTGAGAATAACGAATCCAAATTCTAGGATCGTAGTATTTTTTGTTAGGTGTGTTTAGATTTATTGAATTTCCTAATTGGCTTTGTAGATAAATATGATTTTTTTTATAATATTCTAATATTCCTTTCCAAGTAGACCATTGAATGTCAGTGTCAATATTTATTTTTATCACTCCATATTTTATGGATGTTTTTATTTCATGTGGAGATGATCCTGATCCTCCATGAAATACGAAATTTAATGGATTGTAAGATAAATTATGTTTTTTTTTAACGTAATTTTGTGATTTTTTTAAGATGTTAGGTTTTAAATAAACACTTCCTGATTTATATACGCCATGCATATTTCCAAATGAAGCAGCAATAGTAAAATACGGACTAACGGTAGATAACATTTCATATGCACTATTTACATCCATGGGTGTTGTATATAAAAGAGATTTATCTATATTTTTATTATCTACATCGTCCTCTTCACCTCCTGTACAACCCAGTTCTATTTCTAACATCATATTCATTTTTTTTATTTTTTTTAAATATTTTGCACAAATATTTAAATTAAAATTTAATGGTTCATTTGATAAATCTATCATATGAGAAGTAAAAAGTGGTTTTTTATTAATTTCAAAAAATTTTTCGCTTTCTTTGATAAGTCCGTCGATCCATGGTAGTATATTTTTGTTACAATGATCAGTGTGTAAAATTACAGGGATTTCATAGTGTTTTGCCATTAAATGTACATGTTGTGCTCCTGATATAGCGCCTAGTATTGCTTCTTTGTGTAGTATATTTGTTTTAAGTCCTTTTCCTGAAATGAATTTTGCGCCTCCATATGAAAATTGTATTATTACTGGACTATTAGCCTGTTTCGCTGCTTCTAAAACAATGTTTATAGAATCAGTTCCTATACAGTTTATTGCAGGTATTGCAAAATGATATTTTTTAGCTAAATTAAATATTTTTAGAGCTTCATGCCCATTTATTACACCTGGTTTTATAAAATTTAAAATTTTACACATTATAAGTACTCTATTTATAGGAGAATTTTAATATAAAAAATTGTTTTATTTAGAATGACGTTCTAACAATTTTATTATTGGAAATTCTTCTTTTTCTAAAACTTTTAGAAAAGAACCTCCTCCAGTAGATACATAAGAAATTTTATTTTTTATATTTAGTATTTCTATAACAGATAGAGTGTCTCCGCCCCCTGCTATAGAAAAAGCCTTGCTACTTGCAATAGTTTTTGCTAATGTTTTTGTTCCTTTTTGAAAATTTTTAAATTCAAAGACCCCTATAGGTCCATTCCAAAAAATTGTTTTTGCTTTTGTTAGTATTGGGATCATTTTTTTTATGGTTTTATCTCCAAAATCCATAATTTCTTCATTCGAATCAATTTCAGAAGTATTTTTTACGATACCTATACTATTTTTATTAAACGTAGTGCTGACTCGCGAATCAATTGGTACAAAAATATTGTATTTATCTCGCAATAATTTAGCTTGATGGACGAAACTTTTTTCAAAAAGAGATCTTCCTACGTTATAATCAATAGCTATAAACGTATTAGCAATTCCCCCCCCTACTATTAAAGTATCAGATATTTTTGCTAATGATTTCAGTAATTTAAACTTCGTTGATACTTTTGCACCTCCAACAATTGTAACGGTTGGTTTTTGTGGAAATTTTAAAAAATTTTTTAAAGTTTTTAATTCAAAATCTAGAAGTAATCCGGAACATGCTATTTTAGAATATTTAGAAAGTCCGTATGTAGATGATTCATTTCTATGCAATGATCCAAAAGCATCCATAACAAATATATCGCATAGATTTGAATATATTTTAGATAAAAATATGCTATTTTCTTTTTCTCCTTTATTAAATCTTACATTTTCTAAAATTGCTAATTCTCCTGATTTAATATCTATTCCATTTAAATAGTTTTCTAAAAAATGAACTTTAATTGGTTTTAATATTTCTTTTAAATATTTGAAGATAGGAAATAATGATAAATTAGGATCGTACATTCCTTCTTTGGGTCTTCCTAAATGAGAAGCAACTATAACTTTCGCATTTTTTTTTAATGCTAATTTAATAGTAGGTAGCGATGCTTGAATGCGAGCGTAAGAAGTGATTTTTTTGTTTTCAATGGGTACATTTAAATCTGATCGTATTAATACTTTTTTATTTGATAAATTTAAATCCGTTATTTTTATGATTGACATTTTTTTACCGTCAATTAATATTTAATTAAGTAAAACTTAAAAAAAATGAACTAATTTCAAAATTTTCAAAATTTACACTGATTTTATATATTATAAATGATATTTATTATAGATAAATATATATTTTAAATATGAGTAAAAATAAATTTATATATGTTAAATGTTATTCTTTACTAAACTTATATTCAGTATTTTATGAAAGATGTGTATTTTTTTTTTTTAATTTTTATTGAAAATTTTTTATTAAATTGCAAAATAATTTATATATTTTAGTTGTATTTAATTGTATATTTTTAAAAATTTTTAAAGTTTCATATTTCTAAGTGTTATATATAAGATTTTAATTGTTTTTTATGTATTTATTATGTTATTTTTAAATGCGAAACCAAGATTTTATTCCATCTAAAAACATTTGGGTTGATAACATAATTAAAATTAATCCCATTAATCTTTCTAATGCATCAACTCCTTTAGTTCCAAATAATCGTAAAAATATATTTGATAATAATAAAATAGTTACTGTACAAGTCCATGCTATTAAGAGAGATCCAGTGAGATATATGATATTGTTTAAATATTCATGTGATAATAATATTAATGTAGCTAATAACGATGGTCCAGCTACTAATGGAATGGCTAAAGGTACTAAAAAGGGTTCTTTTTCAATATTTAATTTATTATTCTCATATATATGAGAAGGAAAAATCATTTTTATTGCAATTAGAAATAAAATTATTCCTCCTGATATAGATACTGTTTCGGTCTTTAAATTTAAAAATTTAAGAATTTTTTCTCCTGAAAATAAAAATAATAGCATAATTAATAAAGCGACTATCATTTCTCTTAATAGTACAATTCGGCGGCGTTTTGGTTTTAAATTTTTCAATATAGACATAAATATAGGGAGATTTCCCAGTGGGTCCATTATTAAAATTAACAAAACAGTCGAAGAAATCATTGCTTTCATAATTTACTCTTATTAAAGATATTTTCATAAATAAAATGATATATAAATCATATTCATCAAAATATTAATTATAAACGACCTTTAACTTTTTTTGAAAGATATATTTTAAAGTTTCGAAAAATAAAAATGTTTAGTGTAGAATATTTATTCTTGTAATTATTTTATTAAAAATATTTAGATTGGAAAAATTACTTTTTATATAAATCATTTTTGTATATATATTGTGAAGTGGATTATGTGCATAATTTTCATAATTAGATGTTTAATTTTAAGTTAATTTAAAAGTAATTTAATTTTTTGTAAAACTAATTGAGAAATACTGCAAACAATGGAAATTGCGATTTTTCTTATGATACTTAATTGTTCTTTTGTAAATATTTTTATTAATTTCTAAAAATTTTTTAACTTAATATTATAAAAATATAAAAATTGTTAAAAATATTAAATAATTTTTATTTTTTTTTAAGACAGTTTTAATTAATAGGGTAAATCAAATCATGAAAAGATCTGTGGGTTTAGTTGGATGGAGAGGTATGGTGGGGTCTGTTTTGATGGAACGTATGAAAGAAAAAAAAGATTTTTTTGATTTCAATCCCGTTTTTTTTTCTACATCTCAAATAAATCAAAAAGGACCAATAATTGATGGAAAGTGTTATGGAAATTTAGAAAATGCTTATGATTTAGATGTATTAAGAGAATTAGATATTATAATAACATGTCAAGGAAGCGAGTATACTAGTTCTGTTTATTATAAATTAAGAAAATTAAATTGGACTGGATATTGGATAGATGCATCATCTTTTCTTAGAATGAAAGATGAAGCAACTATTGTATTAGATCCAGTTAATTTATCAATTATTAATAAATCTATTAATGATGGAATTAAGACTTTTGTAGGCGGAAATTGTACGGTTAGTTTAATGTTAATGTCATTAGGTGGATTATTTGTTAATAATTTAATTGATTGGATAACAGTGTCGACTTATCAAGCTGCATCAGGAAGTGGAGCATTGCATATGACTGAATTATTATTGCAAATGAATTTAATTAATAAAAGAATTCACAGTGATTTAAATAATCCTGCTAAATCTATTTTAAGTATTGAAAAGAAAATTCATGATATTAGTTTATCTAAACATTTTCCTATAAATCAATTTCATATTCCACTAGCTTATAATTTGATTCCTTGGATAGATGTTAAGACAAAGTGTGGGAAAAGTAAAGAAGAATGGAAAATTCAAGCTGAAGCAAATAAAATATTGTCATTGAAGAAACATATTTTAATGGATGGACTATGTGTGCGAATAGGATCTTTAAGATGTCATAGTCAGTCATTTTTTATTAAATTAAATAAAGATATTTCTTTATCAGAAATAGAAAATATTTTATCGAATCATAATCGTTGGACACGTGTTATTCCTAATGAAATTAGTGAAACCATCAAATTTTTAACTCCTCTTTCAGTAACTGGAACTTTGTTTACTCCTATAGGAAGAATAAGAAAACTAAATATTGGAAAAAAATACATATCTGCATTTGCTGTAGGAGATCAACTACTATGGGGAGCTTCAGAACCTTTGCGACGTATGTTAAAATTGCTTGTTAAATTATAATATAATAGTTTTTTGGTTTAGATTTCTTATGTTTTATGAATATTTTTTAAATTTGAATTAAATATATATTTATATTTCAAAAATATTATAAAAAAATACTAAAATTTTTCTATTTTAGTATTTTTTATAAAGTGATATTTTTAAATTTTAGATAAAGAATTTAATTTTTTTATTAAATATTTATAAGGAAGTATGTTAGTAGAAATTTTTAGTAATAGATGGTTCATAAATCGACAAAAATTTGGAATGTCTCTTTTAGTGGATAAATCGTCTGCAATTACTAAAAGTATGTCTCCAGATTTGATTTCTCTAATTTTTTTCCGTAATAACATTAGTGGTTCAGGACAGTGTAAATTTCTTAAATCTAGAAATTTGTATTTTTTTAGTTTTATAATTTTCATATATGTTGTGTTTTGAATATGTTTTAAATATATAATTTATATTTTTTTATATAATTTATTATAGAAATAGGAATAAAATTTAGGCAACATAGATTATTTTTTAAAAAATATCTAATTTTTGTTGAAGAGATATTAATGTAAGGCGTATCAGAGAAGAAAATATATCCAAAAGGTTTTTTATATAATGATGTATAGCTAGTAGTTTTATGATCTTTAATCCATTTTTTTAATTTTTTGTTTTTTATATATTTTTTTGTTGAATACCGTGGCAATATAATTAAATGACACCATTCTAACAATTTATTCCATTTATGCCATTTATCTAAATTGATTAAATTATCTAATCCAATAATAAATCCAAGTGGTCTTTTATATCCAAACATATTTCTTAATTTTTGTAATGTTTTTATGGTATACGGAATTTTATTTTTTATTTCTAGGAGATTTACATTAAATAATGGTTTATTTTTTATTGCTAATTTTATCATTTTAATTCTATGTTTTATTAGAATTTTAGGTTGAATTTGATAGAAATTAGTATATTTCGGTAATAAAATAATTTTTTTTAAGTTAATTTTTTGTGCTAGTATTTCCGATGTAATAATATGGCCATAATGAACTGGATTAAAGGTACCGCCTAATAATGCATATAAATCTTTCATTTTCCGTATAATTATAAAATTTTTAACTATTTTTACTCATGATATATGATAAAACTTTTAATTGATTCCAAATAGATCTTTTATAATTTTTTTTTATATTAATTTCTATTGCAGTCAAAAATCTAATTAATTTTTTAATAGTTTTAATATTTGTATTTTTCGAAAATTCAATTAGTAGACAATATTTTTTGTTTTTAGTATTTATTTTTTTTGAAATATGATGGATTGAATTAGATTGTTCGAATTTTATTATTAAGATAGTTAATAAATTATATTGCAAATGTCGTATTAGTACGATTTGATTATAATTTTTTATGAAAAAATTATTTAAAATTCTAATAGATTCGCTGTAATTTTTTGTTAAAATTGCGTTAATCCAATCTTGAGGTTTAAAAATAGATGTATCGCCAATAAGTTGTTGAACTTTTTTTACAGTTATTAAAGTATGAGGCCATGTTAATTTCAAAACATTTAATGTATTACATAAAGATGATATATTTCCTGAATGATATTTAAGAAGTAAGTGTCTAGAATTTTTATGTAGATTAATTTTTAAAATTTTTTCTTTATTTTTCATCCAGATATTTATTTTTTTTTCTGTGAGATCATTGCAATAAACTATTGTACCTTTTAATTTAAATATATTAAGCCATATTTTTTTTTCTTTATATTCTATGGAAGTTTTATAAATAATTAATAGAAGATTAGGATTTATAAACCGAGATAAACAAGATAATTTTGTTTTAATTTTAGTAGTAAGCAAGTTTTCAGATAAATTAAGAATAATAATTCTTTTTTTTAAAAATAAATTATTAGTTTTAAAATAGCTAGATAAATTTTTGAATTGAGAATTATATTCTATTTCTTCTATTAAATCTTTAGAAAACCCGTATTTTTTAATTGCAAAAAATATATTTTTTTTGCTTTCTTGAATAAAGAAGTATTCGGTACCTACAATAATATAATAAGGACTCAATTTTTTAAAAAAAATAGGAAATATTTGTTCTGAATGAATAGTATTCATAATTTTTTTAGTTATTAATATGAAATTTTTATTAAGATAATTTAAATAAAATTTTAAATTTGATATTTTTAAAGATATATAATTTTTTTTCGTGTAAATTGTGATTAATTTTTAAAAACATCAAGAACATTAGTTTTTTATTTTTTTATCTTAATTGTTATATGTATGTTATATGTATTTTAAAAATGAATTGAAATAATTTAAATTTTTAGTTATGAGTAACTAAATTTATTAATTTATTTGGAATATATATTACATTATGAATTTTTACATGGTTAATATATTTGAATATTTTTGGTTCTTTCATAACTTTTTTGAATATTTGCGATTTAGAAAGATTATTTTTTAGTAAAAGTTTATGACGAAATTTTCCGTTAATTTGAACTAATATATATGTATAGTCAAGATTTATAGATTTTTCTTTTTTAATATTTGGCCATGTGAGATTTTCTGTTTTTATCGTATCATTTAATAAATATTGTAACAATGTATGGCTAAAATGAGGAGTAAAAGGATACATTATTTTTATAACAGATACAAGTGATAAGTGTATTAATTCTATATTATTTATATTTTTTTGAATTTTTGAAATTTTATTAACTAATTTCATTATTTCAGAAATTGCTGTGTTGAATGATTGTTTCCTATCAATGTCATGTGTTACTTTTTGGATAGTTTCGTATAAAAATAAATATAGTTCTTTTTCAATATTTGTTAAAGTTTTATAATTTAATTTTTTGTGTGCATGGAAATGGCTTTTAATATGATTATAGCATAGTGTCCATAATTTTTTCAAAAATCGATATATTCCTTTTACACCAGATTCTTTCCATTCTAATGAAGATTCTGTTGGAGCTGCAAACATAATAAATAATCGCACAGTATCTGCACCGTATTTATTAATCATTATTTCAGGTTCTATTCCATTTTTTTTTGATTTAGACATTTTTATCATGCCTTCATGGAATATTTTTTTTCCTTTGTACATAAAACATTTTTTTATGTTTTTATTACAATCGTATTGTAGATGAATGGGTGGAATATTAATCCAAATTTGACGTTGTTGTTCATCGAAATAATAAAAAGCATCCGACAATACCATTCCCTGACATAAAAGTTTTTTCACTGGTTCGTCAGATTGAACGAATCCAAAGTCTCTTAAAAGTTTATGAAAAAATCTAAAATACATTAAGTGCATTGTGGAATGTTCTATTCCTCCTACATATAAATCTACAGGAAGCCAATAATTTGCGGAGTTTTTTTCTATCATTCCTTTATTAAATTTAGGACAGGTATATCTAGCATAGTACCAGGATGATTCTACAAAAGTATCTAATGTATCATTTTCATATATTGCTAATTTTCCATTAATATATATTGACCGTTTATATGATGAGTTTGTAAATTTATTGTTAGAACATATAATTTTTGTATTTTTATGTAAATTTATTGGAAGATTAATATCAGGTATAGGGATAATATCATTATTTTTTAAAGTTGCCATAGGTATAGGAACTCCCCAATAACGCTGTCTTGATACTCCCCAATCTTTTAATTTATAATATGTTTTTCTTTTTACTATGTTAGATTTTTTTAATTTCGAAATAATAGAAAAGCGTGTTTTTTTTATATTTATTTCATTGTTTTCTTTATAATGATAGAATTTTTCTGATTCTATGCTTGAATATTGAGGTTTTATATGTTGGATTACTTGATTGTTTTGAAATATTTCTGGTTTTGTTTTTATTTTATGAATTAAGGAAAATTCACAATCATTTAGATTATAATGTGGTACACCTAACACTGATTGAGTTACTGTTTCTGATAAAACGTAATTTGCTATCCATATAGGAATTTTTTCTTGAGTTAATGGATGTAGAGCAAAAATTTTTGTATCTATTCCTTTATTTTTATCAAAATTATTTTCAAATATATTTTGGCAATACGATTGTTTAATAAATAATTTAACGTTTTTGTTAGAATAAGATATTTCTTTTGCCAACTTATGTAAAGGAGAAATAGCAATGTATGTTGCAAATATGAGTATTTCGGGTTTTTCTGTAAATATTGTAAGTGTTTTATTCATATTAAGTACTTTTATGCAAAATTCAATTCCAGACATACGTCCAATCCAATTTGATTGCATTTTTTTTACTTTCTCGGGCCATTCAGATAATGTTTTTAATCCCTGTAAGAGTTCTTTGGCGTATTTAGTAATTTTGATAAACCATTGAGGAATATTTTTTTTAGTAATTTTTGTGTTACAACGCCAACATAATCCTTCGATAACTTGTTCGTTAGCTAGTACTGTTTGATCAAACTCGCACCAATTTACTAAAGATTTTTTTTTATATACTAACTTTTTTTTATAGAGTTCTATAAAAAACCATTGTTCCCATTTATAATATTCAGGTTTACAAGTGGTAATTTCTCTATCCCAATCGTAACTAAATCCTAGAGATTTTAGTTGTTTTTTCATGTATTTTATATTTTTATTAGTCCATTCAGAAGGGGCAATATTATTTTGCATTGCTGCTATTTCTGCAGGCAACCCAAATGCATCCCATCCTATTGGATGTAGTACATTTTTTCCAATCATGCGTTGATATCTTGCTACAACGTCGCTAATGGTATAATTTCTAACATGTCCCATGTGTAATTTTCCAGAAGGATAAGGAATCATTGCGAGACAATAATATTTTTCTTTTTTTGTATCTTCGATTACTGAAAACGTATTGTTTTTTTCCCATATTTTTTGAATTTCGCGTTCTATTTTTTTTGGAATATATTCTTTTTTCATAATTTTTTTATATTATATTTTTTTAATTTTATTAAGGAGTATATTACAAATATTATTGTAATAATCCAAATCGGAATATTTCCTAGTTTTGAGTAAGGCGTAGTTCCTGATGTAGATGTTACACATTTTTGTAATATAGATTTTTGAAATCTAGGAAGCATTGAATTAATAGTTCCATTAGCATTTACTATTGCTGTTATACCGTTGTTAGAACTATGAATTAATGGTCTTCCAAGTTCTAAGGCTCTCATTCTAGCCATTTGGAAATGTTGCCATGATTGAACAGATTTTCCAAACCACACATCGTTAGAAATAGACAATAAAAAATCTGATTTAAAAAAAAAATTATCTCTTATTTGCTCTCCAAAAATGATTTCATAACAAATAGAAGAAGAAAAATAAAAATTTTTAACTTTTATTGGAAATTGTATATATGGTCCTGAAGAAAAAGGGAAAATAGAAATGTTAAAAATATTTAAAAACATTTTTGTGAACAATATATTTTCGCTGAATGGCACTAAATGATGTTTTTTGTATTTAATTTCATAGTTGTAAATATTTTTCTTATTTTTTTTAAACACAATAATTGTATTATAAAGATATTCTTTTTTATTTTTTTTGTACGATTTTATATATCCACTAATTAACGCATTATTGCTATTTTGAAGTATTTTTTTAAAAAAATTTAATATTTTAATTTCTCCTAACAACGAGTTAGGAATAGCAGATTCAGGTAGTATTATTATGCTATTTTTTTTTATATGTTTTTTTATTAATTGAGCATAACTTTCTAAAATTTTTATAGTGTCTTTAGTATTCCAATTAAGTGTTTGAGGAATATTAGTTTGTATTAAAGCAATATTTATATTTTTTGATTTGTTTTGCTTATACCATGGTATTTTGTATAAAAAATGGGAAACTACTAATATTAAAAAAAAATATGTAATATATGAAAATTTTCTTTGTAAAATAGAGAGTATAAATAGATAGGAAAGAATCATTAATATAAATGTAATTCCTTCTACTCCTAATATTGGACCAATATTTTTCAAAGGACTGTCTATTTGACTATAACCTAATTCTAACCATGGAAATCCAGTTAGAAAATTTTTTCTAATGTATTCAAGAATGTGCCATAATGATGGGGAAAAAAATAATAGTTCAATTGACGAAAGATATCTATTTGCAAAATTTAAAATTATGCAAAATAAAAGAGGATATATAGATAAATATATTATAAGAATAGATACTAATAAGTCATTTTTTATGAAGGATGATGAGTTAATAGAATTTATGCTTGAGTACATCCAATTAATTCCAAATCCGAATAATCCGATACCCCAAAAAAATCCAATAATTCCTGATTTATAGTATGACAATTTATTTGAAAAAAATTGCAATCCTACTAAAGATAGTATAGAACAAGGCCAGTAGTTCCAAGGAGAAAATGAAAAGACTCCTATACCTCCCGATAATATTGATAATATGGTTTTAAAAAGAAACATAATAATGAAAAGAATTATATATTCTATGTGTCATATTAATTTTTATTTGTAATTATGAAAGTTTTTTTATTTTCTGGAATAGTAACTTTTAATTGGACAATCCTTCTATTATTAGCAATATGTACTTTAAATATATATTTTGAAATATTTATCACTTCGCCTTGAACTGGAAGATGTCCTATAACTTTGATAACTAAACCACCAATAGTATCTACTTCTTCATTGTTGAAATTAGTTTTAAAATTTTCGTTAAATTCTTTTATAGAAGTAAAAGATTTTATCATAAAAGTATTTGGATCTAATTGGCGAATATTTGGTTCGTTTTTATCGTATTCGTCGTCGATATTTCCTACAATGAGTTCTAATATATCTTCAATTGTTACCAAACCAGAAACAGCTCCAAATTCATCTATTACTACTGCCATGTGATTTTTATTTGATCTAAATTCTTTTAACATACAATTTACATATTTACTTTCGGGAACAACAACAGGAGGTTGTAGTATATTTCTTATACAAAAATTATTTTGTTCATTTTTTACAAAATGTAAAAAATCTTTAGCTACTAAAAATCCTTCTATATAATTTTCATCATAGTTCATAACGGGAAAACGTGAATGTGAAGACTTTATAATTATGTTTAAACAATCATTTAATGAACAACTTAATTTTAAAGTTGTCATTTGAGTTCTTGGAACCATGATATCGCGAATTTTTTTCTGTGTTATGTCAATTACTCCTTCTAACATTTCACAAATGTCTTTTTCTAACAATTTATTTTTTTTTGAATAGTATATTAATTTTAACAGTTCTTCTTTATTTTTGGGTTCATCATGAAATATTTGTTTTAGTAAAATAGAAAAAAAGTTTTTTTTATTATTATTACTATTTTTTAAATGATCGTCATTCATTACGTATTAATATAGATCTCTTATATGTTATTTTTTGAATGAATATTTTAAAAACATTTTAGTATTTTATATAAGGATTGCAGTAACCTAGAGATACCATTGCTTTTATTTCTAGGTCTTTCATTTTTTTGAAATTTTTCAGGTTTTTATGGTTATATCCTAACAAATGTAATGTTCCATGTATTACTACATGTGCCCAATGTGATTCTATTGTTTGTTTTTTCATTTGTGCTTCTTTTTTTATAATAGTTCCGCAAATTACTAAATCCCCGATAAAATGTGATTTAATTATTTTATTTGTAGTAGATGGAAAAGACAATATATTTGTAACTTTATTTTTATTTCTATATTTATAATTTAAATATTTCATAGAAGATTCTTTTACAATTCTTATTGTTATTTCAAGATTAGTTTGTTTTTTTTTAATATTAGCTTTTATCCAACTTATATATTTTTTTTTTTTGGAAAATATAGTTTTTTTAAACAAGCTGTTTGTAAATTAATAATAATTGACATGGTTAAAATGTATAATATTTTTATAAACGTTATATATTTGACTATAATACAGTGAGAATCATTTTTGAATAAAAAATATTTATTATTTTTCAAAATTTAACTATTGAATTTTTTAGAAAAAAATCCTTTAAGAGAATTGGAATTTATTTTTGTTATTTCTAAATTAATAAATTGACCAATCATATTTTGATTTCCTTTAAAATTTACAACTCTATTATGTTCTGTTCGACCTGATAGTTCCATTGGATTTTTTAAAGATGGGCCTTCTACGAGTACTGATTGTATACTTCCTAACATTTTTTTATTCCATAATTTTACATTTTTATTAATAAGTTTTTGAAGTGTATAAAGTCTTTGTTTTTTTGTATTGATTGAGGTTTTATCTAATAGTTCTGCTGCTGGTGTACCTGGTCTAGGAGAATAAATAAAACTAAAACTCATATCGAACTTTATTTCTTCAATTAAATGTAAAGTTTCTTCAAAATCTGTTTGTGTTTCTCCTGGAAATCCAATAATGAAATCTGAACTAATTTGAATATTTGGTCTATTTTTAGTTATTTTTTTAATGATTTTTCTATATTCTTGAACAGTATGAGCTCGTTTCATTAATTTTAATATTCTATTGGATCCACTTTGTATAGGTAAATGAAGAAAACTAACTATTTTTCTTATGTCTAAATAGGTATCGATTATATCGTCTGTAAATTCTATAGGATTATTTGTTGTGAATCTTATTCTTTCAATTCCATTTATTAGAGCTACTAATCTTAGTAGTTCTGAAAAGGTACAAATTTTTCCATCAAAAGTTTTCCCTTTATATGCATTGACATTTTGTCCAAGTAAATTAATTTCTCGAACTCCTTTTTTTGACAAAATGGAAATTTCTAATAGAATATCATCAACCGGGCGGCTAATTTCATAACCTCTGGTATAAGGTACTATACAAAATGAACAAAATTTATTACATCCTTCTATTATAGTTATGTATGCTGTGACTCCTGTTTTGTCAGGATATTCAAGAGAATCAAATTTTTCTATCAAAGGAAATTCGATATCAATAACGTGCTTTTTATTTTTTTTTACTTTTTCAATCATTTCTGGAAGTCTATGTAAAGTTTGTGTACCAAATATGATATCAACATAATGTGCACGTTTATAAATTTCTTTTCCTTCTTGAGTGGCTACACAACCACCTATTGCTATAATTATACTAGGATTTTTTTCTTTTAATTTCTTCCATCTTCCTAATTGATGAAACACTTTTTCTTGTGCTTTTTCTCGAATAGAGCATGTGTTTAAGATCAAGATATCTGCTGATGTAGGTGTATGAGTGATTCTGTATTTGTGTTTTTTTTGTAATAGGTTAGTTATCATAGATGAATCGTATTCATTCATTTGACAACCCCAAGTTTTTATGTATATTTTATTTTTAATCATAGTTTCTTTGTTTTAAAATAGACGAATAAAATAAATATAAAAAATGTGTTTTTATATTGATCAAATTAAAGAATACATAATTTTGTTGATAAAATATTTTTGCATTTAAATTATTTATTAAAAATATTTTATGCTATTATTTTTATGTTTTCATTGAAATCGTTTTTAATACGAATTTTACTATTAATTTTAATATTTTTTTTAATTATTGCTTGTATCCATATAGTTTTATGATTTACTTGAGAAGCTGCTAATACGTAACCAACGTTATTCCATTGTTTATTTTCATCTTTTGATTCTATTATTTCGCCTATTTTTATCATTTTATTGGATTTTTGAGATATCCAAAATAAGATATATTTATTGAGATTTTTAAAATGTATTTTCGAAATCATTTCTTGTCCATGATAGCATCCTTTTTTAAGATCTAATCCATTTAAATTTTCTAAATTTAGTGACTGCGGAAGAAACTTTCCACTCGTTATTTTTTCTATAATTGGAAATTGAGAGGCAATGTCTAAAGTCAACCATAGATTATTGTTTATTTCTTGCGATAATTTTAATATTTTTTTTACAATGATATTTTCTTTTTTTGAAATTAATAAAAATCTTGTACATGGAGAATTAAATTTTAGTAATATAGCATTGTTTTTATGATATACAGAAGAATTTTTTTCTGAAAAGTTTCCAAAATATTTGGATAATTCTATTTGTGCTTTTTTTCCAGTAACTCCTATAATAAACATGTCAGAATTTTTGAAAATTGTTACTTTAGAAAAAATAGAATATTTTTTCATTTTTTTAATTTGATAATCGGCTATACTACGTCTTTGAAGATACATATAAGTGTTTTCATTAACTTTAAATATACGTAAACTACTCCATACTTTTCCGTTAATATTGCAATGAGCACATATTTTGTGATTTTTATTTAATTTATTTACATTAATAGTGATTTGATTTTGTAAATATTTTTTACTATCGCAACCTGTTATTGTCGTTAATACCCATTTATTTAAGTTCATGAGTATTATTTCTTTTTTAAAAAAATGAGGAAGATATTTTTTTATTAATTGGGTTCTTTTCATGTAATTTGTGTTATTTTTTGAGTTAGAATTAATATATTTTCTAGATTTTGAAATAGTGTATATTTTTATTTTTTAAGTATGTAATTTTATACAGAAATTTTTGAGAGATTTTTAAAAATGTGCGAAATTAATTTAATACAACGTCATTTCAAAATATGTATTGAAAAAATTAGAAATTTAAAAAATTTTTTAAATTATCATAAAAAAAAAGAAAGATTGTTAGAAATAAATTCTTTGTTTAAATCGGCTGATATTTGGAAAAATCCTGATTTAATAAAAAATTTAAATAAAGAAAAAAATTTTTTACTTCCTATTATTAATTCAATCAGTGATACGGAGTCTGATTTCAATATCATAACAGAAATTTTCGCATTATCAAAACAAGAAAATGATAACAATTTACTACATGATATTATTCATGAATTAAAAAGATTAAAATATTCTATTGATAAATTAGAGTTGAATTGTATTTTTTCTAAAAAACACGATCATTTAAATTGCTATTTAGATATACAATCGGGTTCTGGAGGTACAGAAGCGCAAGATTGGGCTAATATGCTATTTAGAATGTATTTAAAATGGTTTGATTCTAAAGGTTTTAAAACTGAAATTATTGAAAGAACATATGGAGAAATAATTGGAATAAAATCTGCTACAATAAAAGTATTAGGAAAACATGCGTTTGGATGGTTGCGTACTGAAACAGGAGTACATAGATTAGTTCGAAAGAGTCCATTTAGTTCTAATAATCAACGTCATACTTCTTTTTCTTCTGCATTTGTTTATCCAGATATTGATAATTCTATAGAAGTTAAAATTAATTCTTGTGATTTAAGAATTGATGTATATCGTGCATCTGGAGCAGGAGGACAACATATTAATAAAACCGAATCTGCAGTAAGAATTACGCATATTCCATCAGGATTAGTAACTCAATCTCAAAGTAGTCGCTCTCAACATAAAAATAAAGAAAAGGCATTTCAGCAATTAAAAGCAAAATTATATAAAATTACTATGGATAAAAAAAATAATGCAAAAAAAAAATTAGAAGAAAAAAAATCAGATATAAGATGGGGAAATCAAATCAGATCATATATATTAGACAGTTCTAGAATTAAAGATTTAAGAACTGGAATTGAAACGAAAAATATACAATCAGTTTTAGATGGAAATTTAGATTTTTTTATTAAATCTAGTTTAATTCGTGGTTTTTAATAAAAATATAATATCTATTAAAAAATACTTAAAGGTTAGTATGAATATTTTTAACAATGAAGAAAAACAAAGACGTAAAAAGTTAGATGTTTTAAAAAAATGTGGTTTCAATTTTCCAAATAATTTTAAACCTAAGGATACTTCTACAAATATTAATGAAAACTATTCATCTTACAGTAATGATCAGTTAAAAGAATCAAATATTTTTGTTAGTATAGCTGGTCGAATTTTAAAAAAACGAATTATGGGAAAGAGTTCTTTTTTTATTGTGAGAGATTTTGAAGGAGAAATTCAGCTATATGTTGCAAAACATAATTTTATGGATGAATTTTATTTAAACGTAGTAAAAAAGTTAGATTTAGGTGATATTATAGGAATTAATGGATATTTGTTTAGAACGAAAACTGGAGAGTTATCCATTTATTGTACTAAATTACAATTGTTGACTAAGTCATTAAAGTCATTACCTAATAAATTTCATGGATTATATAATAAAGAAATAAGATATAGACAAAGATATTTGGATCTTATTAGTAATAAAAAATTAAATTTTATTTTTAAAATTAGGTCAAATATTTTTATAGGTATTCGAAAATTTATGTTAGACAATAAATTTTTAGAAGTTGAAACTCCTATGATACAAAATATTCCTGGAGGAGCATCTGCTCGTCCTTTTATAACTCATCATAATTCTTTAGGACTGAATTTGTATTTAAGGATTTCGCCTGAATTATATTTAAAACGATTGATCGTTGGAGGATTTAGACGAATTTTTGAAATTAATAGAAATTTTCGAAATGAAGGAATTTCGAGGTGGCATAATCCAGAATTTACAATGATGGAAGTATATATAGCATATTCAGATTATAAGGATATGATGGATTTTACAGAAAGACTTTTAAAAAATGTTGTTCAAACAATAATAGGTAGTTTGAAATTTAAATATGGGAAATATGAATTAGATTTTACAAAAAGTTTTAAAAAGTTAACAATGAAACAAGCAATATTGCATTTCAATTCGAATATTTCACTATCTGATTTCGATAGTTTAGATAAGTTAAAGAAAATAGCTAATTTTTTTGAAATAAAAATAAATGAAAAGTGGGGTATAGGCAAATTAATTTCAGAAATATTTAACAAAACTGTTGAAAAGAAATTGATTCAACCTACATTTATAACTGATTATCCTATAGAAATTTCTCCCTTATCTAGAAGAAATGATATTGATCATGAAATTGCTGATCGTTTTGAATTGTTTATTTCGGGTTATGAATTAGCAAATGGATTTTCAGAGTTAAATGACTCAGAAGATCAAAAGAAGAGGTTTTTGAGTCAAGTTAAAGAAGGACGTGTAACATTTTCAGATGATGCGATATTTTACGATGAAGATTATATTACTGCACTTGAATATGGATTGCCTCCGACTTCTGGATTAGGTATAGGAATTGATCGGTTAATCATGATTTTAACTAATCAGAAAAGCATTCGCGATGTTATATTTTTTCCTATTCTCAAACCTACTAATTCTGTATCTTAAGTTAATTCTATTATTGATTAAAATTTACTTTATAATTTTATATGTTTTAAAACTTTTTTTTAATTATATTAATTCTTATAGAAATATTTTTATATAAATTTATATATTACTTGTGAGATTGTATTTATGTTTGAAAATTTAAGTAAAAAAAATATAGTGTTTAAAGAAAGCAATATATTAGAACTAATAAAAAAATATAATTCACCATTATGGATATACGATTCTAACATAATGCTAAGAAATATTAAAAAATTACATCAATTTGATATAATTCGATTTGCTCAAAAATCTTGTTCTAATATTCATATTTTAAGTTTATTTCGAAAAAATGGGCTAAAAATTGATTCGGTATCTTTAGGAGAAATTGAAAGAGGGTTAATTTCTGGTTATAGTCCTTTTAACCAAGAAATTGTATTTACAGCAGATGTTATTGACAGATGTACATTAGAAAAAGTAAGAAAATATAATATTACGGTTAATGTTGGATCAATTGATATGTTAGAGCAAATTGGAAAAGTATCTCCTGGTCATAATATCTGGTTACGAATTAATCCTAAATTTGGGTCTGGGTATAGTAAAAAAACTAATACTGGCGGAGAAAACAGCAAACATGGAATTTGGGATATTCGTCAAGCAATACCATTTATTAAAAAATACAATTTAGAACTTATAGGTTTACATATACATATTGGATCAGGAGCCAATTATAAGTATTTAACATATGTCTGTAAGGAAATGGTTAAACAAGTATTATATTTTAATTGTGATATAAAAATAATATCAGCAGGAGGAGGTTTAACAGTTCCTTATAAATCTTATGACAGTCCATTTGATATTAATAAATATTTTATTTTGTGGGATATAGCACGAAACAAAATTTCTCGTTATTTGAACCATCCTATTCAGTTAGAAATAGAACCTGGAAGATTTTTAGTAGCAAACGCAGGAATATTAGTTGCTGAAGTACGGTCGATAAAGCGTACTAGTTCTAAGTTATTTGTATTAGTAGATGCTGGATTTAATGATTTAGCCAGACCAGTTATGTATGGAAGTTACCATTATATATCTGTTATTTCTGGTGACGGACGTATAATAGATGACACTGATATTATAGAAACAGTTGTAGGTGGACCAGTATGTGAATCAGGAGATATATTTACTCAGAATGAACAAGGTGATATAGAAACAAGAATGCTTCCTAAAGTAAAAATTGGTGATTATTTAATTTTTCATGATACAGGAGCATATGGAGCATCTATGTCATCTAATTATAATAGTCGTTTTTTGATTCCAGAAATTTTATTTGAAGATGGAAAATTTCGCATAATTAGAAAACGCCAAACTGCAAAAGAACTGTTAAAATTAGAGACAGATTGTTTTTAAATGTTGTGTTTTATAATTAACGCATATTTTTTCAAATATTATTGATGGTTTTTTTAAAAGTAAAATAAAAGCATATCTGATGATCAATTTTATAATTATTTTTTAACAATAGTTGAATTAGTTTTTCAAGATAGATATTATTTTTAGTAAAAATATTTTAAGTTAGAGTGAAAAATTAATGTATAATACCTATATATTATGTCCTAATTTTAATCCTATAATATTTCATATATTTAATATACCAGTACATTGGTATGGAATTATGTATTTGTTGGGATTTATTTTTGTTTTATACAAAGGTAAAATGTGTATGAGACAAATAGGATTAAAAATAGAAGAGATAGAAGATATTTTATATTTTAGTTTTTTAGGACTATTAATTGGTGGACGATTAGGATATATACTATTTTATAATCCATTATTCTTTTTTAATAATTTTTTTTATGTATTTAAAATATGGGAAGGCGGGATGTCATTCCATGGAGGTTTATTAGGAGTAATTGTAGTAATTTTATATTTTTCAAAAAAATTTGATAAAAATTTTTTTTTAATTTCTGATTCAATTGCTCCTTTAGTGCCTTTTGGATTGGGTATGGGAAGAATAGGAAATTTTGTAAATGGAGAATTATGGGGTCGTATTGCTCCAAATTTTTATTTCTCTTTTTTATTTCCTAGTTCTAAGTTTTTAGATTTAGAAGTATCTAAAAACAACATTCAATTACAATTGTTAATAAAAAAATTTGGGGTTCTTCCAAGACATCCATCTCAAATATATGAATTTTTTTTAGAAGGAGTGGTTCTATTTGTTATATTAAATTTTCTAGCTAAAAAAGTAAATTTTCCTGGATTTATTTCAAGTTTATTTTTAATTATTTATGGAATTTTTCGTATATTAGTTGAATTTTTTCGTGAACCAGACTATCAGATAGGATTGTTAAAAAATTTTTTTACTATGGGACAAGTATTATCTATTCCCATGATAATATATGGATTTTTAATAATGATTATTTTAAATAGTAAAAACAAAAATTTTAAGAATTAAATAAATGAAATCTTACTTATTATTATTAAAAAAAATATTAAAAAAAGGTAAAAACAAAGAAGATCGTACTGGAGTTGGAACTTTATCTATTTTTGGTCATAATATGAAGTTCGATTTGACACTAGGATTTCCGTTAATTACAACTAAAAAATGTAATTTTTATTCTATTGTTTATGAACTTTTATGGTTTTTAAAAGGTGATACAAATATTAAATATTTAAATGATAATAAAACATTTATTTGGAATGCATGGGCAGATAAATTAGGAAATCTTGGTCCTATTTATGGCCAACAATGGAGAAGATGGAGAGCTGTCAATGGCGTAGAAATTGATCAAATAAATAATGTCATTAGTCAAATAAAGAATAATCCTAATTCAAGAAGAATAGTAGTATCTAGTTGGAACGTAGGAGAATTAGATCAAATGGCTTTATTTCCATGTCATGTATTATTTCAATTTTATGTTGTAAACAATGTATTGAGTTGCCAGTTGTACCAACGTTCTTGTGATGTATTTTTAGGTCTTCCATTTAATATTGCTAGTTATTCTTTATTGACTTGTATGATTGCACAACAGTGTTGTCTAAAAATAGGAAAATTTTTGTGGACAGGAGGTGATGTTCATTTATATAAAAATCATATTAAACAAGCTAAAATACAATTGTTGCGAAAACCGTATGATCTTCCAATTTTAGAATTTAATAGAAAACCTGAAAATATATTTGATTATTGCGTTAAAGATTTTAATTTATTAAATTATAAATGTCATCCCTTTATAAAAGCAAAAATAGCAGTGTAAAGTGAATTTATAAAATTTTAAATATACATTTGTTTCTTAAAAATTTCCGAAAATTTTAAAATTATTTAGATTTCTAAAAGTTATGATAAAAGGAATATTATTTATTATTTCTGCTCCTAGCGGGACAGGAAAATCTAGTTTAATTCGAGAAATATTAAACTTTGATTTTTCTTTTAATATACATGTATCGATATCTTATACTACTCGTATAATTAGACCAGGAGAATATCATGGAAAACATTATTATTTTGTTTCTACTGATCAATTTAAAAATATGATTAAAAAAGGAAAATTTTTAGAATATGCAAGAGTATTTAATAATTATTATGGTACATCTCAACAGGAAATATATAAATATTTATTTACTGGAGTCGATATTTTTTTAGATATTGATTGGAAAGGAGCTCAACAAGTGCGTAAAAAGTTCCCAGATTCTAGGAGTATTTTTATACTACCGCCATCTAGAAATGAATTACGAAGAAGACTGTATAAACGAGCACAAGATAGCGATAGTGTAATAGAGAAAAGAATGAAACAGGCAGTTTCTGAAATGAAACATTATGTTGAATACGATTATTTAATTATAAATGATAATTTTAAATTGGCTGTATTAGAATTATATCGAATTATTCAAGTGGAACATTTATCTAAAGAATATCAAAAAAGAAAGAACAATGTTCTTATTAAAAATTTATTAAATTAAAATACAATGTTTTATTAAATGCAGTAAAAATGTAAAATTATTTTTTTTAAAGCAATATAGTATAGTTTTATTTTCTAAGAAAATCTGTAATTTATAGATGAAATTTTAAATCATTTAAATAGATTTGGTTTTTATAATCTTTACGTATTTTTAAAAGATCATTATTTTTTTCGTAAAGATAATTTCCTTTTGTTTTCTTGTAAAATTGCTTTTCTTAATCTAATAGATAACGGAGTTACTTCTATTAATTCGTCATTATTAATGAAATTAATGGCATATTCCAAATTAATTTTTAAGGGTGTAGTTAATGTAATTGCTTCATCAGATCCTGAAGCTCTCATGTTTGTTAGTTTTTTACCTAAAAGGCAATTTACAGTTAAATCATTTTTTCTGTTATGGATTCCAATGATTTGTCCTTCATATATTTTTTCTCCATGACCAATAAATAATTTTCCTCGGTTTTGCAAATTAAATAACGAAAATCCTACTGAATGTCCTGTTTTGTTTGAAATTAATACTCCGTTTTTTCGAGGACCTAAATTTTTAGATTGTATATTCCCGTAGTGGCTAAAGGAAGAATAAAATATTCCAGATCCTGAAGTAATTGTTTCAAGTTCTGATTTGAATCCAATTAAATAATGGCTGCTGAGAACACATTCAATTTTTATTCTACTGATTTTATTGGGAGTAATATTAGAAATTTTTCCTTTTCGTTCTCCTAATAATTTCATGATAGATCCATGATGTTTTTCTTCAATGTCGAGTACAACAATTTCAAACGGTTCTTTTTTTATTCCTTCAATAGTTCGGAGAATTACTTTTGGACGTGATACTTCTAATTCGAAACCTTCTCTTCGCATATTTTCAATCAATATTGATAAATGTAATTCTCCACGTCCGGATACTGAAAAGGTATTAGAATCTTTTGTTTCTTTAAATCTTAAAGAAACATTATGAATTGTTTCTTTTTTTAATCGATTTAATATGTTCTTTGATGTAATGTATTTTCCTTCTGTTCCTGCAAATGGAGAAGTATTCACAGAGAATGTTATTTTAACAGTAGGTTTATCTACTTTTAAAATTGGTAAGGGATTGATGTAATTTGGATCGCAAATGGTATCAGATATATTCAAGTTATTAATTCCTGTAACAGCTACAATGTCACCGGATTGTGCTAATGTAGTATTTATTTTTGTTAAACCTAAATAATTTAATACTTTTTTTATTTTTCCAGTAGTTTTAAAACCCTGAGCATTAATAATTGTTACAGTTTGATTAGGTTTCACAGATCCTTGATGAATTCTGCCAATTCCAATTTTTCCTAAATAGTTATCGTAGTCTAATTGTGAAATTTGCATTTGAAAAGGATCATTAAAATTAGTTTTTGGAGGAGGTGTGTGTTTTATTATTATTTCATATAGAGATGACATATCAGATCCTATATTTTCATAGTTAGTACCTGAAGTTCCAAGTAATGCTGAAGTATATATGATAGGAAAGTCTAATTGTTCATCAGTAGCATTCAAATTAACAAATAAGTCAAAAATTTGATCGATTACCCAATGTGGTCGAGCATATTTTCGATCAATTTTATTTATGACTACAATAGGTTTAATTTTGTAGTCAAATGCTTTCTGGGTAACAAATCTAGTTTGTGGCATAGGTCCATCTAACGCATCTACAACTAATAAAACAGAATCTACCATAGATAGTATTCTTTCTACTTCTCCTCCAAAATCAGAATGCCCGGGTGTATCAATAATATTAATTCGATAATTTTTCCATTCAATTGTAGCATTTTTTGAAAGAATAGTAATTCCCCTTTCTTTTTCTAAATCATGCGAATCCATAATTGAT
The DNA here is from genome assembly GCA_039829995.1 of Buchnera aphidicola (Nurudea yanoniella). Lineage (NCBI taxonomy): Bacteria > Pseudomonadati > Pseudomonadota > Gammaproteobacteria > Enterobacterales > Erwiniaceae > Buchnera > Buchnera aphidicola. The sequence continues at coordinate 438,911 of CP140036.1, read as the reverse complement.
TCAGAAATTTCTTTTTTGTTTTTAAAGGTATCTGATTGTTGTAATAATTTATTAACTAATGTAGTTTTTCCGTGATCAACGTGAGCAATAATTGCTATATTTCTTAAATTTTTATTCATTTTATATATCGTATTTAAAAAATAGTAAAAGTAACTATAAAAATATAATTTTTAATTATATTATTAAATTTCAATTTTAACATAGTTATTTGTTAATAGTAATTATTTCATTTCATATTGGAAATATATAAATGTTTGAAAATAGTAATATATATTGTTTAAAGATGTTTTTTGATATAGATTAGACATGATATCTCTTAAAAAGCTTAAATTTATAAAACTGTTTTAGTTTTATAATCGAAATTTTAAATAGTTTTATACTGCTAGGAAAATGCTATTGTGTGTGGAATAAATTATCATAATACTGTGTTTTTAAAAAGTATTTATAGTTTGCAAAAAGAAAGATATAAATATGGGTTCGAAATTGCATTTTTAGGATATTCTAATTCTGGAAAATCTACTGTGATTAATACTTTAACAAATCAAAAAAAATTAACTAGAGTTAGCAAAACTCCAGGAAGAACGCAGCTAATTAACATTTTTGAAGTTTATCCTGGGATGCGTTTAGTAGATTTTCCTGGGTATGGCTATGCTAAAATTTCTAAAAATATTAAATCCAATTTTAAAAATATGATATTTCAGTATTTAAAAATTCAAAAATGTTTAAAAGGAATTATTTTATTAATAGATATCCGGAGACCTATCAAATTTTGGGATAAAGAAATAATTAACTCAGCAAGAAATTATGATATTCCAATTTTGATGTTGTTAAATAAATCAGACAAAATAGATATATTAAAAAGAAAACAAAAGTTAATTTATATTCGTACCAATCAATTAGTATTATCTAATAATATATCAGTAGAATTATTTTCAAATTTTAATAAAATTGGATTAGATAAATTAAAGGATCATATAAATTTTTGGATTACTAATAAGATGTAATTTAATTTTTATATTAAAAACTAATTCATTTCTAGCCAGTTTTTCCCTATTTTTGTATTGATTATTAAAGGAACGCTAAGTTTTATAATATTTTCCATTATATATTTTATTTTTTTGCAAAATATATGTATTTTTTCTTTTTTTACTTCGAATATTAATTCATCATGAATATGTAGTATCATTTTTGCGTTCTTATAAAAATTATTTTCTATTAAATTATTAATTTGTATCATAGACATTTTCATAATATCTGCAGTAGTTCCTTGTATAGTAGCACTTATAGCTGTTTTTTCGGCTGTTTTACGATTTTTTTTATATTTAGATTTTATATTAGGTATAAATAGTTTTCTTCCTTCTAATGTTAATATAAATCCATATTTTAGTGCTATATTTTTAGTATTTTCAATATATTCAAATATTTTTTTATATTTTTTTTTATATATTTCAATATAATTTTTTGCTTTATCTATATTTATATTTAATTTTTGAGACAATCCGTAGGAAGACATTCCGTAAATGATTGAGAAATTTATTAATTTAGAATGATATCTTAAATTTTCGTCAACGTCTTTAATAGGAATGTTAAATATTTCTGATGCTGTAATAAGATGTATATCCCCATTGTTTGAAAATATATTTAAGAAATTTTTATCTTGTGAAAAATGAGCTAATATTCTTAATTCAAATTGAGAATAATCTGCTGATATTAAAAGATAATTTTTTGGTGCTATAAAAGCTTTTCTTATATGTTTTCCTTCTTTATTATGAATAGGAATGTTTTGTAGGTTAGGATTAGAAGATGATAATCTGCTAGTAATTGTATTTGTTTGATTATAAGAACAATGAATACGATTAGTTTTTTCATTTATTAGATTTAAAAGTTTATCGGAATATGTATTTTTTAGCATATATAAATTTCTATATCTTAATATTATTTTAAGTAATAAATGTTTCTTTGATAATATATTTAATATTTTTTGAGTTATTTTTTTTGGTGATGCAAGAGACGGAAATACTTTTGTTAATTCTAAATTAGATAATAGATTAAATTTATTTTTTGATATAACATATGCTTTTTTTTGTAGATAAAATAATTTTGCATTAAATGTATTTGAAATATTTCTTAAAATTTTTTTTCTAACGTATATTCCATTATTTTCTAGATTGTTTAGAACTTTTATTAAATTTAAATCTATATTTTTGAAAATTTTTTGTGTTTTTTTATTTTCATTAATTTTTTTTTGGGTCTGTTTATATGTGATTAAAAGTATTCTGACTTTTTTTAAAGAAAAATAAATATTTTTTTTTTCGACAGTAGTATAGTTCTGTTTTATTTTTAAAAAATTATTATTTTTAATTAAATTTTTATTAATGTTATGTAATAACATTGATTTCTTAATTGTATTATTTAGAAAATATTCAGCTATCATAATGTCATATGTATTATTTGATAGTGTAATATTGTAACTTTTAAGAATTTTTATAATAGATTTTATATTGTATCCTATTTTAGTAATTTGTGTGTTTTCAAATAATTTTTTTAAACATAAAAATATATCTTTTAAAGTAATATTATATGTTTCTCTATGAGATTTTAATTTTAATGGTAAATAAATAGAATTATTTATATTTATTGAAAATGCTATTCCTAAAATAGATGAAGTATTATTTTTAGTAGTACTTATATGTAAAAAAAAGGCAAAAAAATTAGATTTTTTTAAACTAAATATTAATTCATTGAGTTGTTCTTTTTTTTTAATAATTGTGTATTTTTCCATTTATATATATATTATTTTATTTTTTGATTGTGTATATTTATTAACCATTTTCCTTCTTTTAATGATTTTGTCCAACTGTAAAACTCATAATATTCAAAAAAATATAGCAACTTTGGTAACGATGGTGGAGACATTTTAAATTGATCTATGGATTTATTTATTGATATATTAGTTTTTATAGTTGCAAGATTTTTTGAAAGAAAAGCCAATTTTTTATTTATAATTAATTGTTTAATTATCATTTTAGAATTTCTAAAAGAATATTGTGATATTTTTTCAAAATTTTTGTATACATTATTCAGAGATCCAAATTTTTCAAGTAAAAAAAGAGCTGTTTTTTTTCCTATTTTTGGAACTCCAGGGATATTATCTGATCGATCTCCCATTAATCCTAATAAATCAGGTATTAACGAAGGAAATACTCCATATTTTTGTTTGATTTCTTGTTTTCCTAATATTTTTTTAGAAATATTTTCTAATATATGTGTGTTTATGTTAACTAGTTGTGCTAAATCTTTATCATTAGTACTAATTAAAGTAAATTTGTTTTTAGAATTGGCTTCATAAGATAATGTCCCTATAATATCATCAGCTTCATAACTAGGTATTGTTATAATAGGAAATCCTATAGACTGAATTATTTTATATAATGGTTTGATTTGAATTTTTATATTTTGAGGCATGGAAGGTCGATTTTTTTTATAATCTTGAAATAAAATATTTCTAAATGATGGAATGGAAGAGTCGAATATTATAATAATTTGAGTATACGGATATCTAAATGACAAATTTTTAAGCATATTGATTACTCCGTATATTGCTCCAGAAGGGACATTTTTTTTATTTTTAAAATAAGGAAAAGAATAGTATGCACGATAAATATAAGATGTCCCATCTATTAATAAATAATCGATATTTTTTTGGTTAAAATTCATAAAATAAATTAAAATAATTGATATAAAATTTTTTGTTAATAAGTGTTGTTTTTGTAATTTTGATTTAATTTTTTAATAAAAATAGTGAAATAGTTTCAATTAAAACTATAGTTTTTAACTAAAATTTTTACTTTTTTTTAAGTAAAAATTTTATTACATGTATATAATCTTTAATAAATTCTTTTTTTGAGTTGTAGTTTATTTTTTCATTATCTATAGAATATTTTCCATTTATTAAAATTGAAGGTATGTGATCTAAATTGATAGTATTTTGTATTATGTTTTGATTATATATTATTGATTTAATAACAAAACAATTCCATAAAAATTTTAGTTCTTTTTCATTTATTAAAGTTAATTTTAAAAATTCATTTTTTAAAGTATGAAAGTTAGTAATAGTTTTTTCATCTTGAATTTTTTTAAATAACGGAATAAGAATCTTATTGTCTAATCCTATCATTTTTGATATTTCCCATATCTGAGTTAATGCTTGTCCAAATTTTCCACCTAAGAAGTTAACATGATATCTCTCTATTTTAACAGAATGCGATATATGTTTTTTTATATAATGATTAAGATTATAAATTTTTTCTAGTTCGTAGCAATGTGGACATAAAAAAGAAAAAAATTCTATGATTGGAGGAGCATTGATAATTTTTTTTTCCAGTACATTATATTTTTTTTCTATTATTGCAGCTTGAATATTATTTAAGAAAAATAATGGTAACAATAAGATTGCTAAAATTTTTTTCATATTTTTACGTTTTTTATTATTTTCAAAATATATATTATAATAACGTATAGTGTAAAATTAAATAATTTTTATTAATTAACAACTTAAACATATACTGTTTGTTTTTTGGTAAATTCAATAGTACTACTAAATTTAATTTTTGTCATATTTTATTTATGGTTGTTTTTATTTAATGAGTGACGTTATGGATAAAAAAAAAGTTTTTTTAAATCATACTCCCATGATAAAACAATATTTTTCAATAAAATCTAATTATTTAGAAATGTTTTTATTTTATAGAATGGGTGATTTTTATGAATTGTTTTATGATGATGCTAAACGTATTTCTGATTTATTGAATATTACTTTAACTAAAAGAGGATATTCTTCTGAATTAGAAATACCAATGGCAGGTATACCAGTTAATTCATTGAACTATTATTTAAAAAAATTAGTAGATTTAGGAGAATCTATTGCGATATGTGAACAAATAGGAGTTAAGAACAAAACTACAGGTTTAATTGATCGTGCAGTAGTTAAAGTTGTGACTCCAGGAACTGCAGTAGACGATTTTTTATTAGAAGAAAATGAAGATACTTTATTAGGATCTATTTACTATAAAAATGAAAAATTTGGGTATTCTACGTTAAATTTATGTTCTGGAGAATTTTATATCTCCGAACATTACGGCATTGAAAATTTATCTTTAGAATTACAAAAAACTGATCCTAAAGAGCTTTTAATTCCTGAAAATTTTTTAAAGTATTCGTTTGTTATGGAAAGACAAGGTGTGAGATATCGGCCATTATGCGAATTTGATTTTAAAAGTGCATATCAACAATTGAATGATCAATTAAATTCTAAATGTTTATTAGATATTAATGTTAAAACATTTGATTTATCTATTCGAGCAGCAGGTTGTTTGTTAAAATATGCTAAGTTGATACAATTTTCATCGCTTCCTCATATAAAATCAATACATGTTAGACATGATAGTAATTATATTTTTATAAATTCTGATACTAGAAAACATTTAGAAATTTTTGAAAACTTATCTGGGAAAAAAGAATATACATTGTTTTCTATACTCAATAATACTTCTACACCTATGGGAAGTAGATTATTAAAAAAATGGTTAAATTATCCTATCAAGGATATATCTACGATTAGAGATAGACATATAAAAATTAATTCATTACAAAATATCTATTTTTTTCTTAAACCATTATTAAAAAAATTAGGTGATTTAGAGAGAATTATTTCTAGAATTGCTTTGCGAATTGCTTCTCCGAAAGATTTAGTACTGATGCGTGTAGCTTTAAAGCAATTTTCTAAAATTAAACATGTATTGAATTCTACAAAATTAGTGTGTTTGAAAAAAATTAGTCAATCAATTCAAAAATTTGATTCTATAAAAAAATTATTAAAAAATTCTATAAAGGAATTTCCTTCAAATACTATTCAAGAAGGTAATGTAATAAAAGATAACTATGACAATGAGCTAGATAAATGGAGAACAATCAAAAATAATGCATTGAATTGTCTTACATTAATTGAAGAAAAAGAAAAGAATAACTTAAAAATTAAATCTTTAAAAATTGGATATAATAAAATTATAGGTTTTTATATACAAATTAGTAAGAGATATTTCCATTTAGTGCCTAAAAATTATATTTTAAAACAAAAATTGAAAAATTGTGAGAGATATTCTACAAAGAAATTGATAGAGTACGAATGTAATTTAGCTAATGCTACAACAAAAGTATTAGAAATTGAGAAATACTTATATGAAGGTATTTTTAATTTTATTTTTCCATATTTGAAGATATTACAGGATAATATTTTTATTCTTTCAAATTTAGATGTTTTGAATAATTTATCTGAAAGAGCATGTGTTTTAAATTATATTTGTCCTACTATGACTAATAGATGTGAAATATTTTTGAAAAATAGTAGACATCCAGTTATTGAGACTATATTAAAAACTCCTTTTATTCCAAATTCTATCGATTTGTCAAAAGAAAATAATGTTTTGATTATAACTGGGCCTAATATGGGTGGAAAAAGTACTTATATGCGTCAAATTGCATTGATTATAATCATGGCATGGATAGGTAGTTTTGTTCCCGCAGAGTATGCTAGGATTGGAATTTTTGATAAAATTTTTACTAGAATTGGTGCTTCAGATAATTTGACACAAGGACAATCTACTTTCATGATAGAAATGTTAGAAATGTCTAATATATTAAGATATGCTAACAAAAATAGTTTAGTTTTGATTGATGAATTAGGCCGTGGAACATCTGTGCATGATGGAATATCTTTAGCCTGGGCTTGTATGATTTTTTTAATTCAAGAAATTCAATCTATAACATTGTTTTCAACTCATTATTTTGAAATGACTAGTTTGAAGGATATGTTTAAAAACGTTAAAAATGTATATTTTGATGCAGTAGAACATGATGAAAAAGTTTCTTTTATGTATTCAGTAAAAAATGGATCACATTACAAAAGTTATGGATTAGTTATAGCTGCATTAGCACAATTTCCTGAATTAGTACTTTCTACAGCTAAAAAAAAGTTTAAGGAATTATTAAAAAAAATTAAATAATTTATTTTAAAAAGTTTTAAAAATTGTAAAAAATATCATTTTGAAACTAAACACTATAAAAATGTTTAAAAACATTATTAAATTTTAATGTTAAAAATTTTTAATTTTGTACCAATTAGTATTGAATCGAGTTTTTTTGCTTATTATTTTTTATATTTTTATATATTATATTAAAAATAATTTTTATGTAAAATATCGCGAAGTTATTTTTTTTGTAATTAATAAAAAGTTTAGAGTATATGTATAATGTTTACAAAAACAGGATTATTGACGTTATTGCTATTTTTGCAAATTAATTTTTTTATAGGATCAAATGGTTTTTTTAAATATATCAAATTGTATAAAAAAATTTCAGAGAAAAAATTGGAAATTTTTTATCTAACCGAGAGAAATATAAAATTATCAATAGAAATACAGTTGTTAAATGTAAATGACGAATTAATAGAAGAATACGCGAGAAATAATTTAGAAATGATAAAAAAAAATGAAACTTTTTATAGAATTATAGATAGTAATAGTCATTATTTTAATAATCTTAACTAATATTTTAAAATAATTTAATAATTTTTATGAGACCTATTAATTCTATATTTACTAAAGTTGTAGCTGTTATTCCTGCTGCTGGAATTGGTAGTAGGATGTTATCCAAAATTCCTAAACAATATATAAAAATACAAGGGTGTACTATTCTTGAACATAGTATAAAATTTTTATTAATACATTCTAGTATAAAGAAAGTAATAATTGTTTTGCATAAAAAAGATAAGTTTTTCTACAAATTGCCTATTTCTACTCATCCTCGAGTATTTTCAGTAATTGGAGGTGGATTTCGCATTAATTCTGTATTGTCTGGTTTATTAGTTATTCGTGATACAGAATGGGTAATTATTCATGATGCAGTAAGACCGTGTTTGAATTTTAACGATTTAAATAAAATAATTAATATAATTAAATATAGCACGTTTGGAGGAATATTAGCTACACCGGTAGTTAACACTATTAAATATAGTATAAATAATTTGAATGTTTTATGCACGATTAATCGAAATAAATTATGGAATGCATTAACTCCACAATGTTTTCCTTTAAAGTTATTATTATCTTGTTTAAAAAAAATTATAAAAAAAGGTATATATATCACTGATGAGGCATCTGCTATGGAATATTTTGGATATTATCCGGAATTAGTACGAGGAAATAGTAGAAATATTAAAGTAACTTATAAAGAAGATATAGATCTTGTTGATTTTTACCTAAAACAACAATATTGTAAGAGAACTTATTTATGAAAATAGGACATGGTTTTGATGTTCATGCATTTGGAGGTACAAAACCATTGGTTATTGGAGGAGTTATTATACCTCGTGTTAAAGGATTAATTGCTCATTCTGATGGAGATATTTTAATACATACTATTATTGATGCATTGATAGGTGCTACTGCAATGGGTGATATTGGTTCTATGTTTCCTAATAATGAAAAGTATAAAAATATTGACAGTCGAATTTTGTTAAGAAAAGTATGGAAAATAGTTGTACGAACAGGATATATAATATCTAATTTAGATGCAACAGTAATTGCACAATTTCCAAAAATGTTTTCTTACAGAAATGAAATGAGGAATAATATTGCTGTTGATCTTTCTTGCTTAATAGATAATATAAGTATTAAATTCACTACTACTGAGAAATTAGGATTTATTGGAAGACAAGAAGGTATAGCATGCGAATCAGTAATCATTTTAAAACATCGAAATAAAAAAAAACCATATACATAATATTTTTTCAAGTTATATTTTTAAATTATAAAGTAATTTAATATTTTTCAAATAGCAGGCAAATTAAATAGAGTAGTATTATAATTTATTGTAATTTCTGCTATTTGATTGATATTAGTTATATATTTTAAAACAAATTTTTTATAAGATATTTATATTAGTGTTTAGATGTTCTTCTATTCTGATTAATCGGTTATATTTAGATGTACGTTCAGATCTACACATAGAACCTGTTTTAATGTACTTCGAATTTGTTCCTACAGACAAGTCAGATATAAAAGTGTCTTCTGTTTCTCCTGATCTATGTGATATTATTGTAGTATATTGTGAATTTCTAGCTATTTTTATAACATTTAAAGTTTCGCTCAATGTTCCAATTTGATTTAATTTTATTAATATAGAATTGGCAATTCCTTTTTTTATTCCTTTTTCTAATAATTTAGGATTTGTTGCAAACAAATCATCTCCTACTATTTTAATATTTTTCCCTAATCTTTTAGTTTGATATGAAAATCCATTCCAATCTGATTCATCTTGACCATCTTCTATAGAAGTAATAGAATATTTTTTTGCAAGAGTTTCTAGATAGTGAGTGAATTCGATTGATGTAAAATTTTTATTTTCTCCAATTAGCACATATTCTTTCGTATTTTTGTTGTATAATTCTGAAGCAGCGCAATCTATAGAAAGCAAAATATCTTTTCCTAATGTATATCCAGATAATTCAATAGATTTTTGTATAATATGTAGTGCTGATTCATTAGAATCTAAATTTGGAGCATATCCTCCTTCATCTCCGACAGATACGCTGAATTTTTTTTCTTTTAGGATCATTCCTAACGTATGAAATATTTCTGATCCTATTTGAATTGATTTTTTTATCGTATTAGCACAGATTGGTTGTATCATAAATTCTTGGATATCTATGTTATTATTTGCATGTTTTCCTCCATTGATAATATTTATCATTGGTATAGGTATAGAAAATTGACCTTTAGTTCCATTTAGTTCTGAAATGTGTTGATATAAAGGTATTCCTTTATATGATGCTGCAGCTCGTGCTATAGCAAGAGATACTGAAAGAATAGTATTTGCTCCTAATTTCGATTTATTATTTGTTCCATCTAATTGAATCATAATTTCATCAACATTTTTTTGATCAGTAGCATCTTTATTTTTTAGATTTTTTGAAATAATATTTTTGATTATTTCAACAGATTTAGTTACTCCTTTTCCAAAAAATCGTGATTTTTCATTGTCCCGCAATTCTATTGCTTCTTTAGATCCTATTGAAGCTCCAGAGGGAGATGATGCTAATCCAATACATCCTCCTTGTAAATGAACCTCAGATTCAATTGTTGGATGTCCTCTAGAATCTATTATTTCTCTAGAAATTATTTTTTTTATTTTAGACATAATTTTCTCTTTTTTGGGATAATATATATTATAAAATATTTAAGTATATATGCTTCGAACGTATTAGTTAAAATGGCATTTTTTATATTTTAAAGCGGCTTTTATAAAACTAGAAAACAGTGGATGACTGTCTCTTGGAGTTGATGTAAATTCTGGATGAAATTGGCATGCAAGAAACCATATATGATTCGACAATTCTATAATTTCTACCAATTTATTATTTTTAGAAATACCTGTGACATATAATCCGTGTTTTTCTATTTTTTCTAAAAATTTGTTGTTTACTTCATATCTATGTCTATGTCTTTCTAATATAGTTTTTGTTTGATATAATTTTCTTGACAAACTATTTTTTTTTAAATAACATAACTGACTGCCTAATCTCATTGGACCTTTAAAATTATCAATATTTTTTTTTGTTATTTTTTTATTTGATATTATTTGTTGTTCTTTTATTAAAGAAATTACAGGATATTTACATTTTGGCGAAAATTCTGTAGAGTTAGCTTCTTTCCAACCTATGACATTTCTAAAAAATTCTATCAATGCGATTTGCATGCCTAAACAAATTCCAAAAAAAGGAACATTTTTTTCTCTAGCATATTTTGTAGATATTATTTTTCCATTTATTCCTGTTTTTCCAAATCCACCAGGAATTAAAATTCCATGTAGAAGTTTTAACAAATTTGTATTTGATTCGTCAATATGTTTAGAATTAATTAGTTTTATTTTAATGATAGTTTGGTTTTTTAAACCACCATGTTTTAATGCTTCTATAACTGATTTGTAGGCATCTGGTAATTCTACATATTTTCCAATAATTCCAATAGTTACTTTTTTTTTAGAATTATTTTCGTTATATATAACTTGATCCCATTCTGATAAATCTGCTTTTGGGACTTGTAATTTAAAATGGTTACAAATTAAACTATCTACTTTTTGTTTATTTAAAATTTTTGGAATAGCATAAATAGATTGAACGTCGTGTAAAGACACTACTGATTTTTCTGATACATTACAAAATAAAGCAATTTTTTTCCGTTCAACATGAGAAATGGTTTTTTTTGAACGACATATTAATATATCAGGTTGTATTCCAATGGATAGTAGTTCTTTTACTGAATGTTGAGTAGGTTTAGTTTTAATTTCTCCTGTAACGGATATATAAGGAATAAGGGTTAAATGAATATATATAGTGTTTTTTTTCCCTACATCTACCGCCATTTGCCGAATGGCTTCTAAAAAAGGCAATGATTCTATGTCTCCTACTGTTCCTCCAATTTCGACAAATATAATATCTTTATCTTTAGAACATAATATAATTCTATTTTTAATTGCATTAGTAATATGAGGAATCACTTGAATAGTTGATCCTAAATAATCTCCATTTCTTTCTTTTTGCAATACTTCTGAATAAATACTACCTGTAGTAAAATTATTTTTACGAGTCATTTTATTTCGAATGAAACGTTCATAATGTCCCAAATCTAAATCTGTTTCTGCTCCGTCTTCAGTAACAAATACTTCCCCATGTTGTATAGGACTTATCGTTCCTGGATCTACGTTAATATACGGATCTAGTTTTATAATAGTTACATTAAGATTTCTTGCTTCGAGAATAGCTGCTAAAGAAGCTGTCGTAATACCTTTTCCTAGGGATGATACCACTCCCCCAGTTATAAAAACATAATGTGTTGTCATATCTAACCAAAATTGAAATGAAATATCAAATAAAATCATTATGAAAATAATAATATGGTTTTTGAATTTTATAATTTTTTGATTTTTTGTTAATGTAAAAATTAAATTAGCTACAATATTTTTAGATGTGTATATTAGAATTAAGTTTTAAACTTATGATATAGAATAAAAATAGTTCATAAAACTGTTTAAATTTCTTTTTTTCATAACTGTTTATTGAAAATTTTTTAAAATATTTAATATTTTTAATTTTATTCTATATAATTTTTTTTTTGGTTTTATCTTTTAAGGAGACTATTCTGTTAAATATTAATTTATTTGTAGAAAAATATTTTTTATCAATGCAAAAATATCCTTCTCTTTCAAATTGATATTGTTTTTTTGAAATGTTTTTTAATATTCCAGCTTCTATAAAACCGTTTTTTTTAATTAAAGAATTTTTATTAATATATTTTAAGAAATTTTTATGTGATTCAGGATCTTTTATTAAAAATAATTTATCGTATAAATTAAATTGCGCTGATAATGCATTATTAGAAGAAATCCAATGAATGACTCCTGATATTTTTTTATTAATAGGATTATTTCCTAATGTGTTTTTATCATATGTACATACGATTTCTATTATATTTGCATTATTATCTTTTATGATTCTTTGTGCATTAATAGTATATGCATATCGCAATCTAATTTCTCTTCCTATGGCTAATTTTTTATTTAATATAGTATTATTTTCGCAAAAATCTGTACGATCTATGTATATTTCATTACTAAAAATAGATTTATGGGAGCCCATTATTTTTATTTTTGGATGGTTTGGAATTGTGAGTATTTCTTTATGATGTTTTGGAAAATTACAAATACGTAATTTTATTGGATTAATAACAGCCATATAGCGGCAAGCATGAGAATCTAAATCTTTTCTAATGCAAGATTCTAAAAAAGATAGTTCTATCATATTTTCTTGTTTCGTAATTCCAATTTTTTTACAAAAGTTTTTTATAGAATAAGGAGTATATCCTCGTTTTTTTAATCCAGAAATCGTAGGCATTCTAGGATCATCCCATCCATTTACAATATTATTAGATACTAAAGTGTTAAGTTTTCTTTTTGATAGAACAGAGTATTCTAATTTTAATCGAGAAAATTCATATTGATGTGAATGATGATGAATACTAATATTGTTCAGAATCCAGTCATATAATTTACGATTGTCTTGAAATTCTAATGTACATAAAGAATGTGTAATTTTTTCTAATGAATCAGAAATACAGTGTGCGAAATCGTATGTAGGATATATACACCATTTTTTCTTGGTTTGATGATGTTCAGAAGAAATAACGCGATATAAAACAGGATCTCGCATTATAATTATAGGAGATTGCATATCGATTTTAGCTCTTAAACATGCTGATCCTTCTGTGAAATTTCCATTTTTCATTTTTTTAAATAATAATAGATTTTCTTTAACTGTTTGTGCTCGATATGGACTATTAACTCCGGGAGTAGTTAATGTTCCTCTATATTTGCGTATTTCTTCTTTGTTTAATTGATCTACATAAGCTAATCCTTTCGTAATAAGTTCTTTTGCAAATTTATACATTTTTTCAAAATAAGAAGAAGCATAAAAAATATTTTTTTTCCATTCACTTTCTAACCATTCCACATCTTTTATGATATTTTTAATGAAATGAGCATTTTCTTTTTTAGGATTTGTATCATCGAATCGTAGATTAAATGTTCCTTTAAATTTTTTAGATAAATAAAAATTTAAAAAAATTGATTTTGCATGTCCTATGTGTAAATAACCGTTTGGTTCAGGAGGAAATCTTGTTTTTACTTTTTTAATTTTTTTATTTATTAAATCATTATAAATTATTTTTTGAATAAAATTGTATGCTTCTTTTTTCATCTTATACTCTATATATGTTTATACGAAGTAATAAAAATATTTTTATAAAAAATGTTAAATATCAATATTAGTAAGTTTATTAAAATTAAGTTTTACAAATTTTAATTTATTTTAAATCATTATTGACATTATTATTATAACACAGCATAATTTAAACTATAAAGTTATTTTGCAAAAAGGCTACGTAGCTCAGTTGGTTAGAGCACAGCACTCATAACGCTGAGGTCACAGGTTCAAATCCTGTCGTAGCTACTTTTAAAATCATAAATCTTTAATATGATTGCGGAAGTGGCGGAATTAGGTAGACGCACCAGATTTAGGATCTGGCACCTTTAGGTTTACGAGTTCGAGTCTCGTCTTCCGTATTTAAATAATTTTAATATAAGCATTAATTTTTGGGGTATAGCCAAGTGGTAAGGCACCGGTTTTTGATACCGGCATCCCTGGTTCGAATCCAGGTACCCCAGTAAACTGTTATTATTATATAACTTTGAAATTGTTAAAATATAAATTAAAAATTTTATATTAAAAATTTTTAAATAAAATATGTACTTAAAACATTTGAAAGGTACATTATAATAAACATTAAAAATTTAGTATGGATTCTTAAATAATGAATTTGAATGAATTAAAAAAATCTGTGGCATTAGCTGCTATTGATTATATTTTTCCTGGATCAATTATTGGAATTGGTACAGGATCTACTATATCATATTTTATAAAAGCTTTAAGTTCATTCAAAAATTTAATTGGTGGCGTAGTATCGAGTTCTAGTCTTTCTACCTCTTTTTTAAAAAAATACGGAATTCCTGTATGTAATTTAAATGATATAAAATCGTTAAATTATTATTTTGATAGTGCAGATGAAATCAATTTAAATTTGCAAATGATTAAAGGAGGGGGTGCAGCATTAACAAGAGAAAAAATCATTGCTTCTGCAGCTAAAACATTCATTTGTATTGCTGACGAAACGAAATTAGTTAAAGTCTTAGGAAAGTTTCCATTACCAATAGAAATTATTCCAATGTCTGCTTATTATATATGTAGAAAGTTAAAAAGACTAGGAGGTACACCTAAGATTAGGAAAAATGTTGTTACAGATAACGGAAACATAATCATCGATGTATATAATTTTGAAATATTTGATCCTGTTATCATGGAAAAAAAAATTAACTGTTTTCCTGGTGTAGTAAGTGTAGGATTGTTTGCAATACGAACTGCTGATATTGCTTTAATCAGTACACAATCAGAAATAAAGGTTATAAAAAAAAAAATTAATGCTTTTTTGTAAATTTTATTATTTAGTAAATATTTTTAAGCACATAAAATTATAAAATATAAAGTTTGAAAATAAATTTTTATTTATATTTTTAAATTTTTTATTTTTGTTTTTTGTTAAAAATTTGTTTTTATATAAATAATTATTATTTATTGAAAACATTATTTTTATAAATATTTTATAAAAAAGTAGTGACAGTTTTTATCAATATATAATAAATTAACATTGTCAATAATATTTTTATTAATTATATTAGGTATAATTATAAAATGTCAGTTCAATATATAGATATAAAATTATTCGGTCGATCGTTAAAAGTTAATTGTCCTACTGAATTGAGTAAAGATTTAAAACATGCAGCTGATTATTTAAATATGCGTTTACAAGATTTAAAAATCAAAACTGGGGTTTCTAATACAGAAAAATTAATATTTGTAACAGCATTAAATATATCTTATGAATTAGAAAATGAAAAATTAAAAATTAAAAAAGTTATTTCTAGATTGAATAAAATTATTTCATATTTGAAAAAGATACACATAATTAAAAGAAAATAAATTAATATATTGTTATAAAATATAGGATAAAATTTTTGCATTCTAAAAATTTTTTTATAAACCGTAATATTCAAAGAATATATTTTAGAAAGTTAAGAAAATTACTTACATTAGAAGAAAAGTATCTGTATTCTATAAAAATTTCCCGTATGATATTTGATTCAAAAGTTCTTAGTTTTTGTAAAAATATTGCAGTTTTTTTATCTTTTGATGGAGAAATTGAAACTAGTGTATTAATATCAAAGTTGTGGCAGAAAAAGTATAATGTTTTTGTTCCTGTTATTCATTCATTTCGTAAAAAAATATTGTTATTTTCTGAATATCTTTATAGTACTAATCTTGTATTAAATAAATTTAATATTCTTGAACCTATAGTATTTGATAAAAATTCTTGTTTTTCTTGTTATGAAATGGATATAATTATTTGTCCATTGGTAGCTTTTGACAAATTTGGATACCGTTTAGGAATGGGAGGAGGATTTTATGATAAAATTTTATATAATTGGAAAAATAAAAATTTTTTTCCCATTGGATTAGCTTATGATTTTCAATTAATAAATAGACTTTCTCCAGCTCCTTGGGAAACCCCCCTTCCAGTGATTTTTACTCCTAGTAAGTTATGGAAGCAATATAATTAAAATTTTTATATTTTAGAATATATTTAAGTTTTTGATTGTTTAGACTTATTAAATTATGTTAAAAATTTAAGTAATAAACGTGATAATTTTTTATTTCATAGAATATATTCTCAATGTTGTTTTTTAATGTTTGCACAATTATGATAAACATATGGATTATGATTGCCTTGAACATTAGATATTAAATTGTCTCTTTTGCATTCCCAGGAGCTAACTGGGTATTTTTTGTCCCATTCATAAAATAATTTCATTTGTTTTTTTGAAATATTCAATTGATATTTTTCATTCATGTAAAAATAAGTTCTCGCAATAGCTCCTTTAGACGCATTTGGAGGTTCAGCTATTTTGTTTTTAAAGTCAATTTTCATTGAGCAATAGCCATATTGATATTTTGTTTCATTTTTTAATTGTCCGTATTCAAAATTGCTTCGATCAGCGTTAATCTCACCTATTACAGGTTGTAAATTGTGAAGGTCTGTTTCTATTTTTTCGTAATTTTCGTTATTAGAACAATTTTTCCTTCCACCCTTTTTCCAACATGCTTGTAAATGTCCAAATTTCCATGCGGGTACAACATGTTCCCATTCTATTCTATGAGCTCTTATTGCATTTTTTCGAATTTTATAACCGCATGATTTAAGTTGAGGTGTGCCTCTTTTCTTTATCCATGATATTTTACATCCGCAATAAAAAGAACTAGGTGCATAAAAATTAATTTTCTGGGCTTCTAATTTAGCATGATAAAAATTTTTATAATTTCTATCGTGTATTTTATGTTTTTTACAAGATAATGAAAATAATATAATTACAAAAATAAATAGTATTTTCATTGGAATCTTTTTTAGTTGTAAGTACGACATTTAATTAATATACAAATAAGTTTTAAGTGAAATAGTTATGTGTTAACAAATATGTATTAAATAGTATTTCATATTTGTGTAATTTATTTTTTTAGTTTACGTCTTAATAAATTAGTATTTCAAAAATGTATATTGTTTTGTTAATTGAATTAATAATGGAAATATTGAATATACAATAATACTTTTTTTATTGTCGATTTTATTCATTTTTAATAAAGTGTATATTTTTATTCTTCTTTATTTTCCATTTTTTTTTGCATACAATGTGAACGTAATACTTCCTTGATAAAATCTTTTTCTTGAAATTTTGAAAATGGTTTTTTCATAACTTTATTTTTGTTTTTTATAGCTAATTGTATTCCAATGTCTATAATGTTTTTGTTCATGTATCTTTTCAAGATTTTTTTAGAATATGTTAAATTTACATTATCAAAATATTTAAATATTTTTTGACATGATTTTTTGTATATATTTTTTTTTAACTGATAGTCTAAAATTTCTGCTATATGAAAAAAGTCTTCTATTAAATATTTTCCTACAGACTCTAATGTTTTTTTTTGGCCGTATGTAGTTGTGTATACGGTTTGTTTAGGTTTTCTTCCTTCGAGACTAACAATTTCCCAGTTTTTAGTATAATGTTGTAGTTCTTTATTTGTCATTTTAGGAGAATGTGATATGACACACCAAATTAAAAATAGATCTAATAATAATATTTGTGTTTTGTTAATACCAATACATGAAAAGGGGTTAATGTCTAATGATCGTACTTCTACGTATTGAATACCTTCTTTTATCAAGTTATTTAAAATAGAACTTTTATAGTTTAATGCTGTTTTAGGACGGATGTGAGTATATAATTCATTTTCTATTTGTAGTATATTCGTATTGATTTGTTTTCGTTTTCCATCTAGATCGGTTAATCCTAATTTTTTAAATTTTTTAGATGGTGTTTTTAATCCATATTTCAGCGAGGATATATAGCTGTTTAAGGAGTTAAATGTTAATTTTAAATTTTTTATTGATTCGTTAGTATGGCCTAATTGGCTTAACCGTAAAGATGTAGACCATGGTAAATATAATATTCCATTTTTTTTTTTAAATTTTAAATCGGTTTTTTTGTTTTTAATAAAGTGTGGTTCAATAGCTGGAGATGCTCCAAATAAATAAGGTATAATCCATCCAAATTTATAAAAATTTCTAATTAAGTTTAAATATCCGACAGATATAAAATTTTTTTCATAAATTTTATTATTTTTTTTCCATATTTTCCAAAATGTTATAGGTAGTGAAAAATTATAATGTACTCCAGATATAATATTCATTAATGCACTATATCTATTTTTTAGACCTATTCTATAAAGTGTTTTCATGTTTCCAAGTTGAGATGTTCCATATTTTGCTAAATTTATAGAATTATTTAAATTTGTACATGGTGGAATACTAAATGGCCATAAATATTCAGTTTTTATGTTTTTACTAACAAATTTATGAATATCATGTAAAATAGAAAGTAAACAATTTAAGTTTTTCACAGGAGGAGTTATAAGTTCTAATAATGATTCAGAAAAATCAGTTGTAATCCATTTATTAGTTAAGGCGGACCCTAAGTTATAAGGATGATCTTTTTTTGAAATTTCTCCATTTAAGTTGATACGTAATGTTTCGCGTTCAATTCCCCTGAGTATGTTCTGAGAAAGGTTTGGAATAGATTTTAGCCATTCAATTTTATGAAGTATTTTAGGAATCAAATTAACCTCTTATATTTCATTTTAGCAATATGAAAAATTTGTATTTTCTTAAAAACTTTATAAAAAGGATAAATGAAAAAATTACGAATATACAGATTGAATTTGAAAAATATTTTTTGCATCCGGAAGGATTTGAACCTCCGACCTCTCGGTTCGTAGCCGAGTGCTCTATCCAACTGAGCTACGGATGCTATTCTAGAATTTAAGCATGGTGAGAGAGGGATTCGAACCCTCGATGCAAGAAATTTACATACTCCCTTAGCAGGGGAGTGCCTTCAACCACTCGGCCATCTCACCTAAAATATGTGCTTATAATATTTTAAAATAATATTTAATAATTATATTTTATTCGAATCAGATTATCATATTGATTTTATATTGTATAGCAATTTTAAAAAAATGTTTTAGTTATATTAGTTATTTTAGATTTCAATTACAAATTTATATATTATAAAATATAAAATAAATAATACTGAGTTTTTCAGCACCTCGCTTCAATAAAAGATAGCAAGATGCTGATATAATTTAAAAATTAGGTTTTTGATTTTTTTCAGCTTGAATTCTTTGATATATTTCTTCACGATGTACTGAAATTGTTTTAGGAGCATTGACACCAATACGTACTTGATTTCCTTTTACACCTAATACTGTTACAGATATCTCATCACCAATGATGAGTGTTTCTCCCACTCGGCGAGTTAGAATAAGCATGTATTTTCCTTAAAAATCTTTAAAAAGTTGTGACTTATCCAAATTATTGGAATGATGCCTAATATTAGGCTAAATACAAGTTTTAATGTGTTATATTATTTTAAAAATTATAAAAATTTTATATTTTTGGATCATTTAATTGTTAATTTCATAAATGATAGTTAATCCAATTTTTTATATTAATAAGTTCTTTTGAAAGACATGTTAGTTTATTTATTCCACCCTCTGCTATAGAAGTTTTTCCGCCTCCTTTTCCATCTAAGTTTTTTAAAAGTGCATTTAATAAATTTTTAGCAGAAATTTTTTTTGATATGTTGGGTGTAACTCCTATAATTATGTTTGCATGATCTTTTAGCATATTTACTAATATGATTATGGCTGATTTTAATTTAATTTTAATTTTATCTATTATACTTCTTAAAAATTTAAGATCATGATTATTAAAAGATTTTATAACAACTTTCGTATTTTTTATTAGAACAAAATTTTTGCTAATTTTATCAACTATTCTACATGTTTCTTTTTCATTTATTTTATTTATTTTTTGTTTTAGTTTTTTATTGTTTAAAATAAGAACTTTAATAGAGTCTACGATATTTGTATTTTTGGTTTTTAGTATTTCAGAAATTTCTTGTAATTTTTTTTCATTTTTATGAATGTTATATAAAGCTATTTGACCAGTAGTAGCTTCTATTCGTCGAATTCCAGATGATATACTTCTTTCGTTAGTAATTTTAAATAAACCAAGATCTCCTGTTCTTTTTGCATGAGTTCCTCCACATAATTCAATCGAAAAATTGTTAATTGAAAGGACGCGAACTATTTCATCATATTTTTTGTGAAATAAAGCGATAATGTTCTTTTTTTTAGCTTCTTCTAATTTCATAATATTTGTTTTAATTAATATGTTTTGGCTAATTTTCATATTAACTATATTCTCAATTTTTTGTAAATCATCTCGAGTAATAAACTTTTGATGAGAAAAATCAAATCGTAAGAAACGATCAGTGATATAGGAACCTTTTTGAAATATATGATTTCCTAAAACTTGTCGTAATGTAGAATGTAATAAATGAGTAGCAGTATGATTAGATTGAATTAAAAATCGACGAATATAGTTAATTTTAGCTATTACTTTATTTCCGACTTTTAAATGTCCTGATATTACTTTTCCTATATGTCCAATAGTTTTGTGGAATTTTTGAGTATCATGAACTTCAAATGTTCCGTGATTGTTTTCAATGAATCCGATATCTCCTATTTGGCCACCTAATTCTGCATAAAAAGGAGTATTTTTTAATATTATTATACCAAATTCGTTTTTTTTAATTATCGTATTAAAGTTGTTTTCATAGATAATTTTAGAAATGTGTGATTCTGTTTGTTTTTCTGTATAACCAACAAAATTAGAGGGTATATCATAAGTATTTAAAATTTCAGTATTAAAATTGTTTGTTTTATAAAACTTTTTATTTTTTGCTTCTTTTTTTCTATTTTCTGTTTTTTTTTTAAATTCTTCAAGATTTACAATAATATTTTTTTCGCGACAAATATCTATAGTTAAGTCTGGAGGAAATCCATATGTATCGTATAAATCGAAGATTATTTTTCCATTTAAAACATTATTTTTAAGTTTTTTAATTTCTATATTTAGTAATTTTAATCCTATTTCAAGAGTAT
Organism: Buchnera aphidicola (Nurudea yanoniella); assembly: GCA_039829995.1. Classification (NCBI taxonomy): domain Bacteria; kingdom Pseudomonadati; phylum Pseudomonadota; class Gammaproteobacteria; order Enterobacterales; family Erwiniaceae; genus Buchnera; species Buchnera aphidicola. Next base: position 417,571 of record CP140036.1, on the reverse strand, counting down.
TAGTAAATTTTTCTTCTTCTAATTTTAATATCGTTTCAATATATTTTTGTTTTTTTTGTAAAATATGTGCATTTTCCCCCATAGATTGTATTAGAGCAGGAATAAGTTTATGTAAAAATAAATTTTTTATTCCAATGTAATGTCCATGGCGAATTGCTCTCCTAATAATTCTTCTAAGTACATAGCCATGCTTTTCATTTGAAGGAATAATGTTTTCGGATATAATAAATGCGCTAGACCTAATATGATCGGCAATAACATATACGTGTTTATAATTTATATTTGTAACATCACTTATTTTTACGATTAATTTTATTAGTGGTTGAAATATATCGATATCATAATTAGAATTTACTTTTTGTATGATTCCTGAAATTCGTTCTAATCCCATTCCTGTATCTACTGAAGGAGTTTGCAATTTTGTCATATTATTATTGTCAATTTTATTAAATTGCATAAATACAATGTTCCAAATTTCAACAAATCTTTCTCCGTTATTTGCATTTTTTCCGGGAGGATTTCCAAAAAAACGTCTTCCTTTATCGTAAAATATCTCTGTAGATGGCCCACATGGTCCAGTATTTCCCATTTGCCAAAAATTATCAGAAGTATATTTACAATTTTTTTCGTCCCCTATTTTAATAATTTTTTCTTTTTCTACATCAGTATTTTTTTCCCATATGTTGTGTGATTCTAAATCGTTATCATAAACAGTGATCCATAATTTTTTTTTAGGTAAATTTAGCCATTCGCGTGATGTAAGAAATTCCCATGCATATGTAATTGCTTCTTCTTTAAAATAATCTCCAAAACTAAAATTTCCTAACATTTCAAAAAATGTATGGTGTTTGAATGTATATCCTACATTTTCAAAATCATTATGTTTTCCTCCCGTTCGTAAGCAATTTTGTACAGTAGCTATTCGAGTATATTTGAAATTAGGATCTTTTTTCAAAAATAAATTTTTAAATTGATTCATTCCAGAATTTGTAAATAATAGGGAGGAATCATCTGAAGAAACTAATGAACTCCCTGGAACAATGATATGTTTTTTTTCTTTAAAAAACTTTAGAAATATTTTTCTTATTTCATCAGTGGTTTTTTTCATTTTTAAGTGTATTTTAATAGTTTGAGAGAAGTTAAAATATATAATTAGTTGTAATTTTTTATATTGAAATATTTTTATGTATTGTACGCTTTTATTGAAAAATTTTCTTTAGTCAAAGTAATATAAATTATTTTATGTATATTGCAATTTGGTTTTTTATTTAAAAAAATAAATAAATTTAAAATTTTTTATTAAGTAATAGATTTAATTTTATATAATACTAAATATTTATAATAATTATATTGTATTTTTAATACAGTAAATAATTTTTTAAATTTAGGTATAATTAAATAAGTTACAAATATTTTTTATAACTATTTTTTGGAAGTTTTATGACTAATACTAAAATTTTAACAGCTGTTATTCCTAATGTATTTCAGGTGGATATGCGATTAGATAGAGTGTTAGCAAAGTTATTTTTTGAATATTCTAGAACTTATTTAAAAAAATGTATTTTAAATCGTCAAATTTGTATTAATGGTATAGTTTTTAATAAACCTAATATCAAGGTGTCATGTGGCGATATAGTTACTGTTAAAATAATAAGCAATGCAAATATAAATCATCCCCAAGATATTCCTTTAAATATAATTTATGAAGATAATGATATTTTAATTATTGATAAACCAGATAATTTGGTTGTACATCCAGGAGCTGGTCATAAAGATGGAACTTTGTTAAATGGATTATTATACAAAAGTAATAAATTTATAAATGTGCCTCGTTCTGGGATAGTTCATAGATTAGATAAAAATACTACAGGTTTGATGGTAATTGCAAAAAATATTTTTTCTTATAATACTTTAATTAGATCTATGAAATCTAGAGAAATTATTAGACAATATGAAGCAATAGTTCATGGGAAAATGATTTCTGGTGGAAGTATTTCTTTTCCAATTAAACGGCATTCATCCCGGCGTACTATAATGACTATTGGAATTAGGGGAAGAGAAGCTATTACGCATTATAGAATCATAAAACGATTTTCTTTTTGCACTCATTTAATGGTTAAATTAGAAACAGGACGAACTCATCAAATTCGAGTACACATGTTAAATATTAATCATCCTTTGATAGGAGATCGTGAATATGGCAATAAATATAAGTATTGCAGATATATAAATTCATCAACGCATAATATAGTTAAAAATTTTCCGAGACAAGCTCTTCATGCAAGTAAATTACTTTTAAAACATCCAAGAACGTGTTCATGGATGGAATGGAATAGTTCTATTCCAGAAGATATTTTAAATTTATTAAATCATTTAAACAAAAATAATGTATAAAAATATAATTGTAGTAACTATTTTAAATTATTTTTATTAAAAAATTTTTAATTTCATGTGATTGTATCATATATATTTGTATAAATTTCTGTATTTATAAAAAAATTTTTTAAATTTAAGATTACTTTGTTTTTATATTTTACAAATTTATACATAAAAGTATTTCCTTGGAAAAATTTTTATATATTTTAAGTGTATTGATTTATTTATGAAATTATAAAGATCATTTGTTTTTCTTTATTTTTTTAGATCTTTTTATCGCTGTTTTTAGAGCCCAGAGATAACCATCTAATCCGAAACCACAGATTACTCCAGATGAAATATCTGACAACCATGAGTGAGATCTAAAACTTTCACGAGAATAAATGTTAGATATATGTACTTCTATGAAAGGCACATTAGTACTAAGAAGTGCATCTCGTATAGCTATACTAGTGTGCGTATAGGCGCCGGCATTTATTATAATATAATCTATATTATTTTTAGAATCATGGATAGCATTGATTAAAGTACTTTCCGAATTAGATTGAATATGATGTATTTTTGCATTTAGAATTTTTGCTTCTTGATTTAATTTGTTGATTAGTTCATTTAATTTAATATTTCCATAAATATTAGGTTCTCTTTCTCCTAATAAGTTTAAATTAGGTCCGTTAATTACTAAAATATTAAGTAAATATTGCATATAGTTTTTCTTTTTATTAGTTTATGTACAATATATAATTTATGAATTTTATATATTATTATGTTTTGACTCAAAATATTTTTTGTATATAAGAATATTTTAATAGAGATATAATTTATATTACAAAATAATTCATAAAAGTTTTTAGTTAATTATTGTGATATAAATGTATTAAAAATTTTTATAAAATAGTTTTTAAGATTATTTCATGATAAAAATGTATGATTTTTATGAAGATGTTATTTTTATTTGTTTTAATTAACATTAAACTAATTATATTAGTTTATTTTTTATATTATGAAAATAAAATGTTAATAGAAATATGTTAATAACACAATATTATTTTTATAATAATTTTTAATTACATTGATATTTTTATATTTTAATAAGAGAGTTATAATGGTTCTTGATTTAGTGACTGAAAATTTGTTGTCTTCAAATAATATTTCTTATAATAATTTATTTGAAATTTTAAGTAGCATTTCGAAAGAACAAGTAGATTATTCTGATCTTTATTTTCAATCGAATAATAATGAATTATGGATATTAGAAGATAATATTGTAAAAGAAGGGATTTTTCATATTAATCAAGGCGTAGGAGTACGAGCAATATTTCAAGAAAGTACTAGTTTTTCGTATTCAGATGATATTTCTCTGCATTCTTTAAAGGAAAGTGCATACTTAGCAAGTAGTATTTTAGAAAAAAATAGTCATGGTACTCGTGTCAAACCTTTTTTAAAAGTTAAAAAAAAACCTTTATATGCTTCAAAAAATCCATTAATACAGTTTAGTTCAAAAGAAAAGATAGATATTCTTTATCAAGTTAATGCGATTGCGCGAAGTGTTGATTGTCGTGTAATTAGTGTTAACGCTACCTTGAGTAGCGAATATAGCCAAATATTAATTGCTTCTACAGATGAAACTTTATCTGCTGATGTTCGGCCTTTAGTTCGTCTTTCAGTTAATGTTATAGTAGAAAGTAAAGGAAAACGCGAACATGGTTCTAGTGGAGGAGGCAGTAGAGATGGCTATAATTTTTTTTTAGAAAATTATATTTCTGGAATTTCTTTGGTAGAATTTTATGCTAGAGAGTCTGTGAGAATTGCTTTAGTTAATTTATGTGCTAAAAGTGCTCCTTCAGGTATGTTTCCTGTTATTTTAGGCCCGGGTTGGCCTGGAATTTTGTTACACGAAGCAGTTGGTCATGGATTAGAAGGAGATTTTAATCGTCAAGGAACATCGGCTTTTTCTGGGAAAATAGGACACAAAGTAGCTTCGAAATTATGCACTATTGTAGATGATGGAACGATAAAAAAAAAGAGAGGTTCATTAACAATTGATGACGAAGGAGTTCAAAGTCAATATAATATATTAATAGAAAATGGAATTTTAAAAAACTATATTCAAGACAAGTTTAATTCTCGTTTAATGGGGGTTAAATCTACTGGAAATGGAAGGAGGGAGTCATATGCACATTTACCGTATCCACGTATGACAAATACATATATGTTACCAGGAAAATCAACTCCTGAAGAGATTATTGATAGTATAGAGTACGGAGTATATGCCCTTAATTTTAGTGGAGGACAGGTAGATATTACTTCGGGACACTTTGTTTTCTCTACTTCTGAAGCATATTTAATAAAAAATGGAAAAATTTTAAATTCTATTAAAAATGTTATGTTAATTGGTTCGGGAAGTAATGTAATGAAAGAAATTTCCATGGTAGGAAATGATTTCAAGATAGATGAAGGAGTTGGAACATGTATAAAAAATGGACAAAGTGTTCCCGTTGGAGTGGGTCAACCAACAATAAAGTTAGATAAAATTACAATAGGAGGAACATCATAAAGAATTATAATATTGAGATATTATTGTTAATATTTAATATTTTTAAAAAATCATAGGTTAAATTAATTTTTATAGAAATTATGCAGTCAAGTTGTAATTAATATGACTGCATGACAATTGCGTTTTATAAAAAATTAAAAGGAATTTTTTCTTAAATAATATTATTTCTTTATTAATAGTTCTTTTATTTTAGCCGCTTTTCCTATTTTTTTTCTTAAATAATATAATTTTGATTTTCTTACATCTCCATATCTTTTTATATTAATGTTTTCGATATGGGGCGAATTAGCATGAAAAACGCGTTCTATAGCATCTCCATGAGATATTTTCCGAATACAAAATGAGAAGTAAGCATTTCTATTACGTTTAGATATAACTATTCCTTCAAATGATTGAAGTCTCTTTTTCGCTCCCTCCACTATCCATATTTTAACCTCTATAGTATCTCCTGATCTAAAAAAAGGAAATTTTTTTTTAATTTGTTCTTTTTCTATTGTTTGAATAATATTCACAATAATAAGTTTCCGATATATATTTTAAGGTGAATTGATTTAATTTTTTTTTAAAAATTCGATTTTAAATTGTTTCAGTAAGTTTAGTTCTTTTTTTGAAAGTTGTATTTTTTTTAATAAATCTGGTCTTTTTATCCACGTTTGACCTAATGATTGTTTTAGCTTCCATATTGCTATTTCTTTATGATTTCCAGATAACAGAACGTATGGAACTTCTATATTATTGAAAATCCTAGGTTTTGTATAATAAGGACAATCTAATAATCCATTATAAAATGAATTATTTTTTTTTGATTGATTTTTTTTTAATACTCCAGGAATAAATCGACACAACATATCTATTAAGATCATCGTAGGTAACTCTCCTCCGCTGAGAATGTAATCTCCAATTGATATTTCTTCATCTATTATTTTACTACTGATTAAGCGTTCGTCTATACCTTGGTATCGCCCACATAAAAAAATTATGTGTTGTATTTTTGACAATTGTTTAATTTTTTTTTGATGTATTTTAGATCCTTTAGGAGATAAATAAATGACTTTTGATTGAGAATGTATTATAGATTTAGCGTGTTCTATTGCTAATTTAAGTGGTTCTGCCATCATTAGCATTCCAGGACCACCCCCGTAAGGAAGATTATCAATGTTTCTATATTTATTTTTCGTGTAATTTCTTGGATTTAATATTTCAAGTTTTATTATTCCTTTTTTGATTGCTTTTCTAGTAATTCCATAATTTATAATGGAATGAAACATATCTGGAAAAATACTTATTATTCCTATGTGTAAAAAATTTTTTGTATTTTTTTTTACGTTATATTCGTTCAAAACTTTGATTCCATTTGACTATAATCATCTTTTTTGCAATATTTATTTTTTTTATAATTGTTTTTGTAATAAAAGGTATTAAGATATTTTTGTTTTTCATGATGTTTTTAATTATAAGTATATCATTAGATGGTGTTTTAATAATTCTGCTCACTATACCTAATTTTTCATTACTTTCATTTATAACATTGCAATTTATTATGTCTTTCCAATAATAATCATTTTTTTTTAATTGTGGTAGTACGTTTTCGTCAATGTTAATATATTTATTAGTTAATGTTTTAGCACTAGACCGATCATCTACGTCTTTTATTTTTGCTATGAAATATTTATTTTTATTTTTCCAATTGCAAATATGAATAGTTTTTTTTGTTTTTTCTTTCATTATGTACAAAGGAAAATATTTAAAAATATTTTTTTTATTTTCTGTAAAAGAAAATATTCGAATCCATCCTAATATTCCATACGGTATTCCAAATTGTGCGATAACTAAACTTTTACAGTGTTTATTTTTCGTATTTATAATTTTAACTCTTTATTTGCATGTAAATATTTTGAGGATTTTTTCATTAAACTTTTTACTCTATCCGACATCGAAGCACCATTTTTTTTCCAATATTGTAATCTTTCGAAATTGAAACGTAAAATTTTTCTAGAATTTTTAGGTAAAATAGGATTAAAAAATCCTATTTTTTCTATAAATTTTCCATTTCTAGGTGATCTGCTGTCAGCCACAACTATTCTGTAAAATGGACGTTTTTTAACTCCTAATCTTGCTAAACGAATTTTTACCATGATAATTTTTCTTTTGTTAAATATTTATAATAATTTCATATATTATAACTTAAAAAAGATTTTGTAAGAAATATTTTATTTCTTTGTAATTTTTTTTTATTAACCTATAATATTGTTCATGCCTTTCATCATTTTATTGATTCCATTTTTTTTAATGCTCTTCATGATTTTTTTTATATTGTAAAATTGTTTTATTAATAAGTTGATATTTTGTATAGATAATCCTGATCCTTTAGAAATACGCCGTTTTCTTGATCCTTTAATGAGTTCTGGTTTATTTTTTTCTTCGGGAGTCATAGAATAAATCATTGTTTCCATTTGTAATAATATTTTTTCGTTTATATTATTTTGAATGTTTTTAAACATTTTTTGAGTTTGCGGTAATTTCCCTAATATTGAAGAAACATTTCCAATTTTTTTAATTTGTTTAATTTGAGTTAGTAAAGAATTATAATTAAATTCATCTTTGTGTTTTATAAAATTTGTCATTTTTTGGATATTTTTTTTGCTTATTTTATTTTCAATATTTTCTATTAATGACAGCATATCTCCCATTCCCAGAATTCTATTTACCATTCTATCGGGATAAAAAATTTCAAATTCTTCTAGTTTTTCTCCTGTACTTATAAATTTAATTGATTTTTTTGTGATGTATTTCATTGAAAGCATAATGCCTGCTCTAGAATTGCTATCTGTTTTGGTTATAATAAATCCAGTAATTGGTAGATTTTCTTTAAATTTATGGGCTATGTTTACAGCATCTTGCCCTATCATAGCATCAACTACTAATAAAATTTCGTTAGGTTGTATCGATTTAGTGATTTTAATTATTTCATCCATCATATGTGTATCGATATGAAGACGTCCAGCAGTATCAATTAATAATATGTCATAAAGTTTTGATTTAGCAAAATTTAAAGCTGAATGTGCTATATCTATTGGATTATCACTAATTTTAGACGGATAAAAATCGATTTTTGTTTTTTTTGACAATATTTCTAATTGTTTGATGGCTGCAGGTCGATAAATATCTATGGATACTGCTAGTATTTTTTTATTTTTTGTTTTTTGAATTAAATGTCCTAATTTTATAATGTTAGTAGTTTTTCCTTGTCCTTGTAATCCAACTAGCATTATTATTGTTGGAGATTGAGTTGATAAATTTAAAGTATTATCATTGTCTCCTAATATTTTTTTTAGTTCTTTTTTAACTATTTTTATTAATTCTTGTCCTGGAGTAAAACTATTGTTTATATTTTTTCCAATAGATTTTTTGGTTATAGAATTTGTAAAGTCTTTTACTACTGATAGTGCTACATCTGCTTCTAATAAAGTTTTTCGTACATCTCTTAATGTATCTTTTATATTTGATTCGGTTAATCTTCCTTTATTGGAAATTTTATTAAAAATTTTTAAAAATTTGCTAGTCAAGTTATGAAACATAATTTTTCTCTGTAATTAGTTTTAAAATTTTTTAAATAGATTGTTATATAAATAAAACATTTCCAATTTTTATTGTTAACATCATTTAAAATTAAGAAAGTAGTTATTTTTTATTTTTAAAAATAAAAGAATTTTAAGAATATTTAATAAAACATATATAACTTTATATATTTTTTAATTCAAAATTTTCAAGAAATATCTAAGAAAATCAATATTTTATTTTTAGTTAATATATATAAATTATTTGAATTAATATATTTATTTTTGATAGTAGAAATAATTTGCTCTATTCTCCATATTTTATCAAATAGAGCTTTCTATATTAGTGTTGTATAAATGAATTATAATTTAAACATTAAATTACAAAGGATATTTATCTAGTGGATAACATCCTAATATTTTAATTAAAGTAACTTCTTTTAATTTTTTAAGAGTTTGTTGCATTTGATTGGTATTAATATGACTGTTTATATCAATAAAAATTGCTATATTTGATGATAATTTTGAACATATGTGAGATTTTAATTGTCTTATTTTTAAATTATGTTCTTTAAGTATTGTAACTATTATTTCAACTATTTTTTTATTTTTTTTAATTAATACCATAATAGTTGTTATTGATGGAATGTATATAGGGATATTTTGTTTTTTTTTTCTTAATATTATGAATCGAGTTATATTTTTTTTAATATTAGAAATATTTTTAGCTATAATTTTTAATTGATATATTTTTGCACAAGATTCGCTTCCTAACGCTGCAAAAAAAAAGTTTTTATCTTGAGAAACTTTTTGTATTGCTTTAGTTGTACTTTCTGTATGTTTTAATTTCCAATTAGGAAAATGTTTTATAAATTCATTGCATTGTATAAAAGGCTGTTTATGACTGTAAATAACTTTAATATCTATAAATTGAGTATTTTTTTGAGATAAAAGGCAATGGTTTATAGGCACATTAATTTCATCAACAATAAATAATTTAGTATTTTTAAGGACGGTATATGTTTCGTCAATTGATCCTGAAGAATTATTTTCTATTGGAAGTATTGCATAATCAGATTGTTCATTCTCTACATTTTTTATAATTTCTTGAAAATTTTTACAATAGTTTCTAGAAAAAAACTTGAGTTTTTTATTAGCGTACTTTTTTGCAGCGTAATAAGAATATGATCCTAAATCGCCAAGAAAAGAAAAAGTTTTTAGTTTTTTTGTTTCATAGTAGTTATTTTTTATCCAGTTGTTTTGGACAGAAATTGAATTTTTTATGATAATTTGAAATAAGTTATAAATATATTTTTTTTCAAGATTGTATGTTTCCCCGAGCGTTATAAGGTTATTTAACAATAATTGTTCTCTTTCTATATCTTTAATTGGATATTTTTCTTTTATCTTTATTTTTGCTATTTTTACAGCTATTTTTTTTCTTTTAGACAGTAGATTGATTAAGTTTGTATCTAAGTCATTAATAATATTTCGTAATTTTAATAAAGTATTAGCAGATTTCATATTTTATTTCCTGTGTGTTTTTAAAATATGTTGTTTTAAAATAACATTATTTCTATTTTTTAGATTTTTCGATCTGTAATAGTTATTCAGTATGAAAAAACAATTAAAATAGAAACAGACGAGTTATAATTATTTAAATTTTTTAATTTATAATTATATATACAATACTCAATTATTATAAATCGGTGATAATAAAATATATTAAATATAATAATTTTTTTAATTTAATTAAATCAAGTATATTTTACATACATCAATGTGTTTGTAAATTTTACAATACTATTAAATTATTAGTATTTAATATATTATTTACATTATAAAATTTTATAAAAATTGAAAAAATTAAATTTATGTAGGTAGTTAAGTATGAAAAGTTATTTTGCTAAAACTGAAAATTTAGAAAAATCTTGGTATTGTATTGATGCTACAGGAAAGATTTTAGGAAGATTAGCTTCTTTTATAGCCAGTAGATTACGTGGAAAAAATAAAGTGGAATATACTCCACATGTTGATGTAGGTGATTATTTAATTGTTATTAATGCTAGAAATATAGTAGTTACAGGAAAGAAATATACTGATAAAATTTATTATCGTCATACAGGTTATATAGGTGGAATTAAAAAAATAATTTTTAAAGATATGATATCTAGCTTTCCGACTAGAGCCATTGAAATTGCAGTAAAAGGTATGTTACCAAAAGGCCCTCTTGGCCGTAAAATGTTTAAAAAACTTAAAGTTTATCCTGATGATAATCATACTCATATAGCACAAAATCCAAAAATTTTAATTGTTTAGTGAGGGAATATATAGTAATGAATCAAATATATAATTATGGAACTGGTCGTAGAAAAAGTTCTTCTGCTCGTGTTTTTCTTAAACTTGGAGAAGGAATGATAACGATTAATAATCGTTTGTTAGAAAACTATTTTTGTTGTAAAACTACTTCTATGATCATTAGACAACCTTTAAAAGCTGTTAATATGTTAAACAAGTGTAATTTATATATTACTGTAAAAGGAGGTGGAATTTCGGGTCAAGCTGGTGCTATTCGCCATGGTATTACTCGTGCACTAGTAGATTTCGATTCTTCTTTTCGTAAAGAGCTTAGAAGATTAGGGTTTATTACTCGTGATTCTCGTAAAGTAGAAAGAAAAAAAGTAGGTCTGAGAAAATCAAGAAAACGCCCTCAATTTTCTAAACGTTAAATTATTTTTATCGCATAAATTTTTTATAGTGATAATTTTTAGTTGCCCGGAAAAGCCGGGTAAAATTCATTTTATTTATAATATTTTTTAAAATATATGATTATTTTTTGTTCTTTTAAAAAATTTTAAAATGTATTTTTATTAATTAAATATATTTTTTAATATTATATAATTATTAACGTCTTATAGTGCAGTATTTATAAATTTAGTTTTCATATTTTAAAAATTTTTATTTCAAAAATTTAAAAATATCTTGACATAATATTTGAATTCCGTTTTTTTTAATTGATGAAATTAAATACATTGGTTGTGTGTTTTGTAAGTTATTTTTAATATATTCAACAATATTTTTAATTTCATTTGTACTTATCAAATCTATTTTGTTAAATACAATCCATATTGGTTTTGTGAATATTTTTTTGTTGTAATTTTTTATTTCTTTTAAAATAATTTTAATATTTTGAAAAATGTTAAATTTATTTTTAATAGAAATATCAATGATGTGTAATAATAATCGACATCTCTCTAAATGTTTTAAAAATTGAGTTCCAAGCCCATAGCCTTTGGATGCCCCCATAATTAATCCTGGTATGTCAGCAATAACAAATTTTTTATTTTTTTCAATTTGTACAGTTCCTAATATTGGCTGAAGTGTTGTAAATGGATAATTTGCTATTTTAGTTTTCGCTCGAGATACTTGGCTTACCAAAGTGGATTTTCCGGAATTTGGTAATCCTAGCGTTCCTACATCGGCTAATAATATTAGTTCTAATCGAATTTCTCTTTTTTCTCCTGAAGTTCCTAGAGTACATTTTCTAGGTGTTCTATTTTTTGAAGATTTAAATCTTGTATTTCCTAATCCGTGCCATCCACCTTTAGCTACTAAAACGAGTTTTTTATCGTCTGTTATGTCTTCTATTATTTCATTTGTATTTTTATCGATGATTCTTGTTCCAATAGGTATCTGAATTATTATATCTTTTCCTTTTCTTCCAGATTTTTTTTTATTTTTTCCGTTTTCTCCATTGTTAGCTTTGAAAGTTTTTTTGTGTTTAAAATCTATTAGGGTATTTAAATTTTTATTTGATTGTAACCAGATACTACCTCCATTTCCTCCATCACCTCCATCAGGACCTCCTTTTGGAATGTATTTTTCTCTTCTAAAACTGATACATCCATTTCCTCCGTCCCCTGCTATAATACAAATTGTTGCCTGATCTAAAAATTTCATTTTAGTGTCCTATAAATATTTTTTTTTGATGGTTTGCGTTATTTTATTCTAGTTTAAAAGAAAAATATTTAGACATTACCCTTGTTTCACGTATAAATAAAAATATTTTTGATTTTCAAGATATTTTATTTTTACGCAAAACAAGAAAATTATTATTGACTTTCAATAATACTTACATATTTTTTACGTTTTATTCCTTTTATTTGAAATTTTACTTTTCCCCGTATTGTAGAGAATAAAGTATGATCTTTTCCACACTTTACGTTTTTTCCAGCATGAAATTTTGTACCTCTTTGACGAACTATAATGTTTCCTGGAAATATTAATTCGCCTTCAAAGTGTTTTATTCCAAGTCGTTTGGAATGAGAATCTCTTCCATTTCTGGTTGATCCCCCTGCTTTTTTATGAGCCATATTTTACTCCTTTTTTGTGCAAATATTTGTAATTAAAATTTTAGTAAAATATTGACGATGACCTTGGTGTTTTTTATAATGTTTTCTTCGATTAAATTTTATTATATTAATTTTTTTATCACGGCCATGACTTATAACATTTGCTAATATAAAACTTTTAAGCAGTTCTTTTTTTTTTACTATTATTTTTTTTTCATGAGAAATTAATAAAATATCTTTTATTTGTATTTTTGTTTCAGATTTGCAATTTAATTTTTCTATTTTTATAATTTTTCCCGTTTCGGCTTTATATTGCTTTCCACTATGTGTAAAAATTGCGTACATGAATTTTATCCATTTGTTTTTGTATGTTTCAATGATTTCATTTAATGTTTAGTGAATTTTATATTTATAATTTTTAATATATGTTTATATTTTATATGTATAGAACAAAATTTTATAAAAATGTAATTTAAAAAATGTTTTAAATGTAAAAAGTGTTATTTTTTTAATAATTTTAAAAATTAAAAATCATTAAAACATAAAAGATAGTATTTTAATTTTATTAATATGTATATAAATTTAATAATTAATAATATTTATGAATATCATCTTTATAATATTAAAAATTTTTCATAATCAATTTATTGATTTGTAATTTTAGCACCTAACATTTTAAGTTTTTTATAAAAATTCTCATATCCTCGTGTAACAATATCAGAATTTTTTACAATTGTATTTCCATTTGCGATACATCCAGCGAGTATCAAACTAGCAGATCCTCGTAGATCTGATGCAATAATTTTAGCTGATCTTAATTTTTTTACACCATGACAGAAGATTGAATTTTTTTTAATTTTTACTCGTGCACCCATTTTTTTAAGTTCATGAATATGTATAAAACGATTTTCAAATATAGTTTCGGTTATTGTGCTAATTCCTTCGGATATTAAATTTAATAATGTAAATTGTGCTTGCATATCAGTCGGAAAACCTGGATATGGGAAAGTTATGATATTGGTAGCTTTAGGATATTGATTAGTCATATCAAGGCTAATCCAATCGTTTCCAGTCTTTATTTTTGCTCCTACTTGCATAAATTTTTTTAATAAAAATGTTAATATTTTTGGTTCGGTGTTATAGCAAATGATACGTCCATTTGAAATAGCAGCTGCTGTTAGAAAAGTTCCTGTTTCAATTCTATCTGGTATGATTTTATATTTTCCCCCGTAAAGTTTAGAAACTCCTTTTATAATAATTTTTTTGCTTCCTGCCCCTTTTATTTGAGCTCCTAGACTATTAAGAAAATTTGCAACATCAACTATTTCTGGTTCAAGTGCAGCATTAAAAATTATAGTAATTCCTACAGCTAATGTAGCTGCACTCATAGCAGTAATAGTAGCTCCTACACTAGATTTAGAAAACATGATTCTAGTACCTTGTAACTTTCCTACAACTAATCCAATAATGTAATTTCTATATATAGTAATATTAGCTCCTAATTTAGTTAATCCGAATATGTGTAAATCAATTGTCCTATTTCCTATTTTGCAGCCTCCAGGAAAAGATATTTTTGCATATCCAAATCTTGCTAATAAAGGACCTAATATCCATATAGAAGCACGTATTTTTTTTGTTATACAATAAGGTATTTTGCAAACTTTTGCTTGATTTGAATCAAGGTATATTGTTTTTTTTATTTCTATTTTAACTCCTAACTTATCTAGTATTTTTATTGCGTTTATAGTATCTTGAATTTTTGGAATATTGTGCAGTTCTATTGGTTCTTTTGATAATATAGATGTTAGTAATATAGGTAAAGCGGCATTTTTAGATCCAGATATTTTAACTTCTCCCGAAAGATTAGTTGGCCCAGTTATATAACATGTTTTCATTTTTTATTTAGCGATTTTTCCCATTCTGTTACAGAATATGTTTTTATTGAAATAGAATGAATTTTTTTTTCTGTAATATAGTTCATTAATTTTGAATAGATTATTTTTTGTTTTTCTACTTCGCTTTTATTGTGAAAAATATTATCAATAGCTACTATTTCAAGATAATTGTTATCTCCTCGTACTTTGATTTTGTTTAGAGATAAAGAATCTTTTAATAAATTTTTAATTTGTTTTGTAATCATTAGTGTTTTCCAATAAACATTATTATATAGCGAAAAAATGTTTTGTTAACATACTTATTATTTCATGTAACATACGAACATGTTTTTGAAATAAATATCTAAGATATATATTTTAAAAGTTAATTTTTTAAAATTTTTATTTATTTTTTTAATATATCAAAAGAACATAATTCGTGTTTTCATATTTTTAAATTTTATTAATATAGTTTTTATTTAGAAAGTAATTCACATTTTACAGTTTGTTTTTTTATATCATTAATATTAACATTTTAACTATTGTTTTATAATGATTATTTAAAAGTCTTTAATCAACATCAAGTTGTATTAATTTTTTATAAAATATTCTTTATTTTTTATTTAAAAAAATCTTAAGATGTTTAAAGACATATTTATTGTATTTTTGATAAATTTTAGAAATTTTTAAACATCAAATAATTTTGATAACATATTTAAGTATATTTTTTTAAATGTATTTCAAGGAATTAATGTGAATAATTTAAATCCCATGACATTATCTGGTTTTGAAAAACTGAAAAAAGAATTAGAAATTCTTAAAACAGTAAAAAGACCAAAAATTATAGCTTCTATCATAGAAGCAAGACAACACGGAGATTTAAAAGAAAATGCAGAATATCATGCAGCAAGAGAAGAACAAAGTTTCTGTGAAGGAAGAATTAAAGAAATTGAATTGAAATTGTCAAGAGCGCAAATTATTGATGTTTCTCTTTTGAAAAATAATGGAATTGTTGTATTTGGTTCTACAGTTACTGTATTGAATTTACATGTTAATAAAAGATTTACATATCGCATTGTAGGGGATGACGAGGCAAATTTTAAATTGAATTTAATTTCAGTAAATTCTCCTATAGCTAGAGGATTAATTGGAAAAAAGATCAATTATATTTCTATTGTTAAGACTCCATTAGGTGGTATAAGATATAAAATAGAAAATGTAGAATATATTTAATAAATATACATTTATACACAAAATATTAATTAAATTTTTAAAGAGTTAATACGATTTTTTTTTAAATAAAACTTTTATTGTTCTTTAAGAAAAAACTTTCCTTTGATATAATATTTTTTATAAAATAGGAATTTTATATAATAGATGAGGTTTACAATTTTAGCGTACTTTATTTACTGAATTAAATTTTTTATTACATTTCATAGTTATTCTAATAACGTTCCATAAAAATTTAAATTATTATATTTATAATTATATATATTTAATTCGAATTAGTTTTTAAAAAATTATTATTTAAAAATGGTTTGGTGATGTCTAAATCAAGTTCTTTAAGTTCAAAAAGATGGTTAAAAAGACATATTAGAGACAAATATGTAAGATTATCTTATGAAAAAGATGTGCGTTCTCGAGCTTATTTTAAATTGGATCAAATTCATAATGCTATTAGATTATTTAAAAAAGGTATTAAAATTGTTGATTTAGGTGCTTCGCCTGGTAGTTGGTCAGAATATGCTAGTAAAAAAATAGGAAGATTAGGACATATTATAGCATGTGATATATTACCAATGATTCCTATTAAGAACGTATCTTTTTTTCAAGGAGATATTAGAGATTTGAATTTTTTTAATTGTCTTTTATCGTATTTAAATAATATAAAAATAGATTTAGTGATGTCCGATATAGCTCCTAATATGAGTGGATTTCATTGTATTGATCACTATCGTTCTATAAGGTTAAATAAGTTAGTTTTGAAAATTTCTGAAAAAATATTATCACATAATGGAAAATTATTAATAAAATCGTTTTATGGAAATCAATTTAATGTTTTAATCAAAAAAATAAAAAACATTTTTATTAAAATAAAAATATTCAAACCCGATGCTTCTCGAATTAATTCTAGAGAGGTATACATCGTAGCATCTGAACGAAGAATTTAGTCATCTTATATTTTTTAATAGTTTTAAATTTGTGAGGTTAATCTCTTGAGCGATATGGTTAAGAATTTGATCCTTTGGTTAGTAATTGCTGTTGTATTAATGTCTATATTTCAAAATTTTAGCTTTAATAATTCTAATTATAAAAACGTTGATTATTCTACTTTTTTATCAGAAGTAAATCAAGATCAAATTCGTGAAACACATATTAATGGTCGTGAAGTTAGTGTAATAAAAAAAGATAATACAAAATATGTTACATATGTTCCCATTAGTGATCCAAAATTACTTGATATTTTATTAGCAAAAAACATTAGAATAACAGGAGCAGTGCAAGAAGAACCTAGCTTTTTAACTTCTATTTTTATTTCATGGTTTCCTATGTTGTTATTGATTGGAGTTTGGATTTTCTTTATGCGTCAAATGCAACTGGGTGGTGGAAAAGGTGCTATGTCTTTTGGAAAAAGCAAAGCCAGAATGCTATCTGAAGATCAAATAACTATTACTTTTTCTGATGTAGCTGGTTGCGATGAGGCAAAATCTGAAGTAAAAGAGTTAGTTGATTATCTTAGAGAACCTAGTAGATTTCAGAAATTAGGTGGGAAAATTCCAAAAGGAATTTTAATGGTAGGTCCACCTGGCACTGGAAAAACTTTGTTAGCTAAAGCAATTGCAGGAGAAGCTAAAGTTCCTTTTTTTACTATTTCAGGTTCTGATTTTGTAGAAATGTTTGTAGGAGTAGGAGCATCAAGGGTTCGTGATATGTTTGAGCATTCTAGAAAATCTGCACCGTGCATAATTTTTATTGACGAAATAGATGCTGTAGGTCGTCAAAGAGGTGCTGGGCTAGGAGGCGGTCATGATGAACGAGAACAGACATTGAATCAAATGTTAGTAGAAATGGATGGTTTTGATGGTAATGAAGGAATAATTCTAATCGCTGCTACTAACCGTCCTGATGTATTAGATCCTGCTCTTCTAAGACCTGGTAGATTTGATCGCCAAATTTTTGTAGCTTTACCTGATATTAGAGGTCGTTCAAATATACTTAAAGTACATATGAAGAAAGTTCCATTAGGAAAAGATGTAGATTCTATGATTATTGCTCGAGGAACACCTGGTTTTTCTGGGGCAGATTTAGCAAATTTAGTTAATGAAGCAGCATTATCAGCGGCTCGAACTAATAGTCAAGTAGTTTCTATGTTAGATTTTGAAAAAGCAAAAGATAAAATCATCATGGGAACTGAAAGAAGATCTATGGTAATTACGAATAAACAGAGAGAATCTACGGCATATCATGAAGCTGGTCATGTTATTGTAGGGCGATTAGTTCCAGAGCATGATCCAGCGCATAAAGTAACTATTATTCCTAGAGGAAGATCATTAGGAGTAACTTTCTTTTTACCAAAAGATGATATATTAAGTATTAGCAAAAATAAATTAGAAAGTCAAATATCTACATTGTATGGAGGAAGATTAGCAGAAGAAATTATTTATGGTATAGATAATGTTTCTACTGGTGCATTCAATGATATAAAAGTAGCAACGCGATTAGCTAGGAATATGGTAACCCAATGGGGATTTTCTGAAAAATTAGGTCCTCTTTTATATTCTGAAGAGGAAGGAGAAGTATTTCTAGGTAAAACAGTCTCTAAATCAAAACATATGTCTAATGAAACAGCAAAAGTTATTGACGAAGAAGTAAAATTATTGATAGAAAAAAATTATAAAAGAGCTAAAACTATATTACATAAAAATTTAGATATTCTTCATGCAATGAAAGATGCATTGATAAAGTATGAAACAATTGATTGTTATCAAATAAATGATTTAATGGAACGAAAATCTGTACGTGCGCCTAAGGATTGGAATGCAGATAATTTTTAAAGGTAAGAATAGTATTAATTCAATATTATTGTTTTAGTAGACATTACTTTAAAATATTTTTAATTATTGTAAAATATAGTTATTTGTATTCATGAATTAATTAAAATTGATGGAAGAATATTGACATGCAATAAAATTTTTTTTGATATTGCTATCTCTTAAATTTTCATAAATGTTGAGAGATAGCTTATAGGTAAGACATTGGGGGGAATACTTACAAGAAAATTTTTAGGTGTATTGTTTATGAACTTGTAAAATCTATTTTTATATATATTCTGAATTATTAAAATATTTATATGTAAAAATTAAATGTTGTATAGGATTTATTTATAGATTATAGTTTTCATAATTCATATTACGCGAAAATTTTATATATATTTATTATGGGGATTAGTGCTTGAATTTTATAAAGTATTTTGGAACAGATGGTATTCGAGGAAAAGTTGGAAAGTTTCCTATAACTCCTGACTTTTTTTTTAAACTTGGATTTGTAATAGGATGTTTGTTTTTTAAAGAACATAAAAAAAAGGTCATAGTTGGAATAGATACTAGGAAATCTAGTTTTATTTTAGAATTAGCGTTGAATTCAGGTTTATCTGCATCTGGTGTTTCTGTGATATCTACAGGAAGTATTCCTACGCCAGCTATTGGATATTTAACCGGATTTTTTAATTTAGAATTGGGAATAGTGATATCTGCTTCTCATAATTTGTTTCAAGATAATGGTATAAAATTTTTTCTTAAAAATGGAATAAAGTTGTCTTCTAGAATAGAAAAAAAAATTGAAAATGCATTAAATAAACCTATTTCTTTTCAAAATGTACTTTATTCTGCTTCTGTTATAAGAATTTTCCATGCTCAAAGACAATATATTATATTTTGTAAGTCGGTTTTTCCAAAATATTTTAATTTGAGGAATTTTAAAATTGTATTGGATTGTGCTAACGGTTCTACGTATAAAATAGCACCTGAAATTTTTAAAGATTTTGGTGCGAATTTAATTATTATTTCTGCTTCTCCTGATGGATATAATATCAATAAAAATTGTGGTTCAGTATATATAAACAACTTAAAAAATTTAGTTTTATCTGAAAAAGCAGATGTTGGATTAGCTTTAGATGGTGATGGAGATCGCATGATCATGGTAGATCATTTAGGAAATAAAGTGGATGGTGATAAGATTTTATATATATTAGCAAAATTTTGTTTACATAGAGAATCAAAACAAGAAGGTGTAGTTACAACAATAATGAGTAATCGTGGATTACTAATAGAATTAAAAAAATTAGGTATTCCTTTTTTTGTATCAAATGTAGGAGATGTAAATATAATAAAAAAATTAAGAGAAAAAAATTGGAGATTTGGTGCAGAAAGTTCTGGTCATGTTGCGATGTTAGATAAATCATTTTGTTGTGATGGAATTATTACTAGTTTAAAGATTATGGAAGTTATGATGGATTATAATATGAGTCTTTTCCAATTATGTTCTGGAGTAAAATTTTTTCCTCAAAAAATTATAAATATAGATTTTGAGAAAAGAGATTATTTTTTCAAATATAGAGCAATGCAATTCTTAATTTCTAAATATAAAGGAATGTTAAGTAAATTTGGAAGAATATATTTCAGACGATCAGGTACAGAAGAATGTTTTAGAATTATTGTAGAAGATGAAAATGAAAAGATTGTTAATTATATCTCTGATAAAATAAAAAATATTTAAATATATTTAAAAGTTTAGAATATCGTTTTGATTGAGGATTCGTTTTTTAAAACTTTCTAGAATTTGGAAAATATATGTATAATTTTTTTTTAGGTATTTTTATATTTATTTCTATTTTTCTTGTTTTTTTAATTATGATACAAAATGAACAAGATATTAATCCATATCCTTCTAATATTGTTTTAGGAAAGTCTCGTTATAATTCAATTTATTGTAATAGTATATTGACTAGGGTTATATATGTATTTGCTTTTTTATTTTTTTTAATTAGTATGATAATATGTAATATTAGTTATAATAATATAATATAATTATATTAAATTAATACTAACATGTATTAAAATATTTTTTTATTGTTGAATATGCCGAGGTGGTGAAATTGGTAGACACGCTATCTTGAGGGGGTAGTACTTTTATTTTTAGTGTACGGGTTCGAATCCCGTCCTCGGTAGAAAACAATTCTATCATTATTTTTCAATTTTTCTTTGCATATTTACTCGAATATAATAAAATTATCCCGTGTCTTTAGGATAATTTTATTATATTCGAGTAAATATGCAAAGAAAAATTGAAAAATAATGATAGAATTGTTTTCTATATTAAAAATAATAAAATAATAAAATATAATTATTTTAGACAATCGATGTGAAAAATTTTATTAATGATTGTATGTAATTTTTTTTTTTTTTTTTTTTTTTTTAAAAAAATTTAATATTTTAATTTCTCCTAACATCGAGTTAGGAATAGCAGACTCAGGTAGCATTATTATGCTATTTTTTTTTATATGTTTTTTTATTAATTTTTTTTTTTATTTTTTTTTTTTTTTTTTTTTTTTTTGAAGAAAATATATATTTATTTTGGAAATGTTTGTATTACAGTAGTTTTTATTCCACAATGCTATTATATAAATTGAGGTAAACTAAGATGAGTAAAGAAATCTTAGCTGTTGTGGAAGCTGTTTCTAATGAAAAATCTTTGCCCCGTGAAAAAATTTTCGAAGCTTTAGAAAGTGCACTAGCAATAGCAACTAAAAAGAAATATGATCAAGAAATCGATGTTCGAGTAAAAATTAATCGAAAAAATGGAAGTTTTGAAACGTTTCGTCGTTGGTTAGTTGTAAATGAAGTGTTTCATCCAACTAAAGAAATTACATTTGAAGCTGCTCAATTCGAAAATAATTTAGTAAAAATCAATGATTATGTAGAAGATAAAATGTCATCGGTTACATTTGATAGAATAACTACTCAAACAGCCAAACAGGTAATCGTGCAAAAAGTAAGAGAAGCTGAAAGAGCAATGATCGTAGATCAGTTTCGTAGCCATTCTGGAGAAATTGTTACAGGAATTGTAAAAAAAATTCATAGAGATAGTATTATTTTAGATCTAGGAAATAATGCTGAAGCGTGGATTTTAAAAGAAGATATGTTACCTCGTGAAAACTTTAGATTAGGTGATCGTATAAAAGGTGTTCTTTATGCAGTTTATCCAGAATCACGAGGTGCTCAATTATTTGTAAGTAGATCTAAACCTGAAATGCTAATCGAATTATTTAAAATTGAAGTTCCAGAAATAGGAGAAGAAGTCATTGAAATTAAAGCAGCTGCTCGTGATCCAGGATCTAGAGCTAAAATTGCTGTAAAAAGTAATGATAAGAGAATAGATCCAGTGGGTGCTTGTGTAGGAATGAGAGGAGCACGTGTCCAAGCAGTATCTAGTGAATTATGTGGCGAACGAATCGATATAGTTCTATGGGATAATGACTCCGCTCAATTTGTTATTAATTCTATGGCGCCAGCTGATGTTTCCTCTATTGTTGTAGATGAAGATAATCACACTATGGATATTGCTGTAGATTCTGGAAATCTAGCACAAGCTATTGGAAGAAATGGTCAAAATGTTCGATTAGCTTCTCAATTAAGTGGATGGGAAATTAATGTCATGACGATTGATGATTTAAAATTAAAACATCAAAAAGAAGCTGACAAAATTTTAAATATATTTAAAAAATATTTAAAAATAGACGAAAAAATTTTAAAAATTTTAATTAAAGAGGGTTTTTCTTCAGTTGAAGAATTAGCTTATGTTCCATTTAAAGAATTACTAAATATTAACGCTGTTGATGAAGAATTAGCTTTATTAATTCGTAAAAAATCAAAAAAATCTTTAATTTTAATTGAAGAAGAAAATAAAAAAAAATTAGAACAAAAAAAACCACAACCAGAATTATTAAATTTAAAAGGAATGAATCAAATTATAGCTTTAAAATTAGCAAAAAAAAATATTTTTAATTTAGAAGAGCTTGCTGATCAAGGTGTTGACGATTTAATTGATATTGAAGAACTCAATGTCAAAACAGCTGGTGCTTTAATAATGGAAGCACGTAATATATGTTGGTTTGGTGATAAGACTTAAAGAAGGAATTAATATAATTGTGGAAATAAATATAGAAACTTTAGCTAATAAAATGAAAATTTCAGTAAAAAATTTAATAAAAAAATGTATAAGTGCTGGAATCGTAAAAACAACGTATAATTGTATTTCTTGTCATGAAAAAAAAATTTTAGATGAATATTTAAAAACTTCTAAGTTTTTCCCAGAAAAAACACTAACTGTAAGACGAAAAACACGAAGTACTTTAAGTGTGTCTGGAATGGGAGGAAAAAATAAGTACGTGCAAGTAGAAATTAGAAAAAAGAAAGTATATAAAAAGTTTGATAAAGAATTAAACAATAAAAAATTAAAAAATACTAATACTTCTATTAAAAAACATTCGCTTAATATTCACTCAAATAAAGATACAAAAAATGGAAATATAGTTCATTCTTTCAAAAATATTATTGAAAATAATTGTATTATTGGTAGTTTAAAAAAAAAATTAGCTATTAATCAGGATGACAAAAAAATAAAAAATTTTTCTAAGATTACTGAAAATAAAAATGACTTTTTAAAAAAAATAGAGTTAAACAAAAATTTAAATACAAAAAATTATAATATTGATGAAAGAAAAGTAAGTAAGGGAAAAGTTGGTAATCGAGTGAAATCTATAAAAAATAATAAAAATTATATTAGTACCAGTATAATGCGTACTAATTATATAAATATTAGAAGTAATAATAATTTAGAAATTAGTCCTCAATTTAGAAATAAAAAAAATAAAAAAAGTTCACGTTATAAAAATAATAGAAATATTATTGAAAAAAAAATAACTTTAGAAAATTTAAAAAAATTCACTTATATAAATCAAAAAAATCAATACTATAAAAATAGTGTTTTAAACCAAATTTTTACCAAACCGTCTTCTTTGATTAATAGAAACATAATAATTGGAAATATAATTACAGTATCTGAATTAGCTAATAAAATGGCAGTAAAAAGCTCAAAATTGGTTGAAACGATGAAAAGATTAGGATATATAGTAACCGTCAATCAAACTTTAGATAGAGATATTGCACAATTAGTAGCAGAAGAAATGGGACATAAAGTTACGATATGTCATGAAAATGAATTAGAACAAAAAATTATGGAAAATCGTAATATTAATACAAAAATTAAAGAACCCCGACCCCCTATAGTAACAATAATGGGCCATGTAGATCATGGAAAAACTTCTTTGTTAGATTACATTAGATTAACTAAAGTCGCTTCCCAAGAAGCAGGTGGAATTACACAACATATAGGTGCTTATTATATTACAATAAATGATAAAGTTATTACATTTTTAGATACTCCAGGTCATGCAGCTTTCACAGCTATGAGATCAAGAGGAGCTCAAATTACAGATATAGTAGTTTTAGTAGTTGCTGCAGATGATGGTGTAAAACCGCAAACAATAGAAGCAATACAGCATGCTCAAGCAGCATCAGTACCTATTTTAGTAGCAATAAATAAAATTGATAAATTAGAATCTGAACCTGAAAAAATAAAAAATGAACTAATGAAATATAATATTGTTCCAGAAGAATGGGGCGGTGAAAACATTTTTGTATACGTTTCAGCTAAATCAGGTGAAGGTATAGATAACTTATTAAAATCTATTATAATACAATCTGAAATTTTAGAGTTGAAAACAGTATATAAAGGTATGGCAACAGGGTCAGTTATTGAAGCATTTTTGGAAAGGGGAAATGGACCGAGTGCTACTGTATTAATACAAGAAGGTACATTAAATAAAGGAGATATAGTTTTATGTGGATTAGAATATGGAAAAATTCGCGCTATAAAAAATTTAATAAATCAAGACATTCAATCAGCGAGTCCTTCTATTCCAGTTAAAATATTAGGTTTATCAGGAATTCCTATATCTGGAGATAAAATAATTGTAGTAAAAAATGAAAAAGCTGCGCGTGAAGTCGCTTTATACCGTCAAAAAAAATTTAGAGAAAAAAATATTTTTAAAAGAAAAGCCGTTAAATTATCTAATATCTTTGAGAATATAAAACAAAATAACATTTTAGAGCTTAATATTATTTTAAAATCTGATGTTCAAGGTTCTTTAGAGGCTATTTCTGATTCTTTGAATATACTATCTAATAATGATGTAAAAATAAAAATTATAGGTAAAGGTATCGGAAATATTACAGAAACTGATACATCGCTTGCATTAGCTTCAAATGCTATTATTATAGGATTTAATGTTAAATCTGAATCTTCTGCAAAACGAATTATTAATGCAGAAAATGTAGATTGTCGTTGTTATTCAGTGATATATCATATTATTGATGAAATTAAAAAAATTGCATATGGAATGAAATCTCCAAAATATAAAACGAAAGTTTTAGGATTAGCAGAAGTAAGAAGTATATTTAAATCTCAAAAGTTTGGAAATATAGCTGGATGTATGGTTATAGACGGTGTTATCAAACGTAATAACTTAGTTCGGATATTAAGAAAAAACAAAGAAATTTATGAAGGAGAACTAGAATCTTTGAAAAGGTTTAAAGAAGATGCAAATGAAGTGAGAAATGGAGTAGAATGTGGTATTGGAATAAAAAATTATCATGATATTCGTATTAACGATGTAATAGAAGCATTTTGTACATTAGAAATTAAATAAAATATGTATAATTTCAATTATTATATTTTTCAAAATGATTGGAGAATGTTTTAATGTTGCAATCTAACCGTTTTTTTCGTATATCAAAAGAAATACAGAAAGAAATTTCATGGATTATTCAAAATTCTTTAGAAGATCCTCGTTTGAAATCACTAATAACGGTTTTAGAAGTACAAACATCTCGTGACTTTAATTATTCTAAAGTATATATTAGTATTTTTGATAAAAATGAAAAATTATCTATTAACGTTAATAATGTAGTTTTAACTTTGCAAAAATCTGCATCATATATTAGATATTTGTTAGCTAAAAGAGTTCATTTTCGAAATATTCCTTTTTTAAAATTTTTTTATGATAATTCATTAGTAAAAGGCATAAAAATGAATAAGTTAATAAACAAATCTTGTGAAAATAAGAGAAAAATCTTAAAGAAAAGAGATTGCTAAATGTTTTCTAATATATTTAAAAAAATTAACGGTATCTTATTAATTAATAAGCCAAGAGGTTTTTCTTCTAATAACGTTTTGCAACAAGTCAAAAAAATATTACATGTAAAAAAAGCAGGACATACAGGATCATTAGATCCTCTTGCAACAGGTATGTTGCCTATTTGTTGTGGAGAAGCAACTAAATTTTCTCAGTTTTTATTAGATACTAATAAACATTATCATGTTATTGCACGACTTGGACAAACTACAAATACGTCGGATTCTGAAGGTAAAATTATTAAAGTTAGAATAGTGAATGTTATTTTAAAAAATTTGATCAAAGTTTTAAATTCTTTTAAAGGAGATATTGAACAGGTTCCTTCGATGTATTCTGCAATAAAATATAAAGGTCGATCATTATATAAATATGCTCGAAAAGGAATAATTATACCAAGGAATAGTCGAAGAATTACTGTTTATAAATTAAAATATATTAGTTATAAAAATTGTTTTTTAGAATTAGAAATTATATGTTCTAAAGGAACTTATATTAGAACATTAATAGAAGATATAGGAGAATCTTTAGGTTGTGGTGCACATGTAATACAATTACATAGATTAAAAATTGGAAACTATTTATCCTCCGATATGATTACGATTAATCAACTTAAACAATTAAAAAAAAATAACAAAGGAAATTTTTTTGAAAAATTAGGAAAGATTTTACTTCCTTTAGATTCTCCAGTATTAATTTTTCCAGAAATAAATATATCTAGCATAGAAGCTAATCAAATAAAACATGGAAACAAAATAAAAGTTTTTTGCAATTTAAATAGTTTATTTTTCAGAATAACAGAAGGAAAAAATAAAAAATTTATTGGAATAGGAAAACTTAGTAAATTTAGAGAATTATTACCTTATCGTTTAATTACGTGTAGTTAGAAGTTCATCTATTTTTGTATGAATTTTTTTATAGTATATTGCTATAATAAGATATCAATAGCGTTTTCTAGCTATTTATTACTTTTTAATAGAAAAAGAAAAATATAGAGTATAATACTATGTCTGTAAACATTTTAAAAAAAAACGAGTTAATTTCAAAATTTGGTACTAATGAAAAAGATAGTGGACGATCCGAAGTACAAATTGCATTGTTAACATACAAAATAAATTGCTTACAAAAACATTTTTCTATTCATAAGAAAGATTTTTGTAGCCGACGTGGATTGCTTAATATTGTATCACATCGTAGAAAATTGCTGAATTATTTAAAAAATACGAATATATTGCGTTATACTCATATTATTGATCAATTAAAATTACGTCGTTGAAATTCGAAAAATGACAAACATTTTTTATAATATATATAAACTATTTTTTTTTAAAAGGGCAGATAGCCCTTTTTAAAAATTATATATATATTTGATTTAAAGTAATAGTAAATATATTTAAATGTTATTATTAAAAATATTTCGCATATTGATAAATTTTTTATATTTTTATTGAGAATAAAGAAATTTAAAAATTTTAATTTATATTTTATAAAAATATTAATTGTAATATATTAAGGACATTATTTTGTTAAACCCTATTGTACGTAAATTTCAATATGGTCAGCATACTGTTACATTGGAAACAGGTATAATGGCAAGACAAGCCAATGCAGCTGTAATGGCTAGTATAGATGATACTTCGGTATTTGTAACTGTGGTTGGCCAAAAAAAAGTATTATTGGATCAAAAATTTTTTCCATTAACGGTAAATTATCAAGAAAGAACTTATGCTGCTGGGCGCATCCCTGGTGGTTTTTTCCGTCGTGAAGGTAGGCCGAGTGAAAATGAAATATTAATTGCGCGTTTAATTGATCGTCCTATTCGACCATTATTTCCTAAAAGATTTTTTGACGAAGTACAGATAATTGCTACAGTAGTATCATTAAATCCAAAAATAAATCCTGATATAGTTGCGATGATTGGTGCATCTGCTGCACTCAGTATATCTGGATTACCTTTTTACGGACCTATTGGAGCTGCTAGAGTTGGCTATATAAACAAAAAATATGTATTAAATCCAGATGTTGATCAGATTCAATCTAGTGAATTAGATTTAATAATATCTAGTACTAAAAAATCAATTTTAATGGTTGAAGCTCAAGCTAATATTTTACCTGAAGATAAAATAATAGAAGCTATTGTATTTGGACATAAGCAACAACAAATAGTTATTCAAAATATTAATAATTTAATTAGTGATATAAATATTTCTGAATGGGAAACAAGTATATGTCCTATAAATGAAGATTTAAAATTACGTATTATTGATCTTTCTAAAGATTGTATAAACGATGCGTATCATATTTTAGATAGACAGAAAAGATTAAAAATATTAGACAAAATTCAAGTTGATATTAAAGAAACTCTCATTAATGAAAATTTTATGGTAGATGACGTAGAAGTACAATCGTTATTTCAAGATATTGAAAAAGATATTGTTCGTAATCGTATTCTAAATAATGAATTAAGAATTGATGGAAGAAAAAAAGAAATGATTCGCGAATTAGATATTCGCATAGGAATGTTGCCCAGAGTACATGGTTCTGCATTATTTACCAGAGGAGAAACGCAATCTTTAGTATCAGTAACATTAGGTACATCCCGTGATGCTCAAAACGTTGATGAGTTATTAGGAGATAGAACAGATAATTTTTTATTTCATTACAATTTTCCTCCATATTCAGTAGGTGAAATAGGTGTTGTAGGTTCTCCAAGGCGTCGTGAAATAGGTCATGGAAAATTAGCAAAACGTAGTATATTAGCAGTTATGCCAAAATTAGAAAAATTTCCTTATACAATACGAATAGTTTCTGAAATTACTGAATCTAATGGTTCTTCTTCTATGGCATCGGTATGTGGCGCTTCTTTAGCTTTGATGGATGCAGGAGTGCCAATATCTTCAGCAGTAGCAGGTATAGCAATGGGATTAATAAAAGAATCAGATAAATTTGTAATATTATCGGACATTTTAGGTGATGAAGACCGATTTGGAGATATGGATTTTAAAGTAGCTGGAAGTCAGAATGGTATTACTTCTTTGCAAATGGATATGAAAATCGAAGGTATCACTAAAAAAATTATTAAGTTAGCACTTTATCAAGCAAAGCAATCTAGATTGCATATTTTAAAAGTTATGACAAAATTTTTGCCATTTCCGAGAAAAGATATTTCTGAGTTTGCTCCTAGAATTCATACAATTCAAATAAATCCTGAAAAAATAAAAGATGTCATAGGTAAAGGTGGATCAGTAATTCGTATGTTAACAGAAGAAACCGGTACTACTATTGAAATTGAAGATAATGGAATTATAAAAATTTCTGCTATGATAAAAGAAAAAGCCAAAAATGCCATTCGTAGAATTAAAGAAATTACAACAGAGATTAAAGTAGGAAAGATTTATAGTGGTACAGTAACGCGTATTGTTGATTTTGGAGCATTTGTATCTATTGGAATAGGAAAAGAAGGATTAGTTCATATTTCTCAAATTTCTAGTAAACGTATAGAAAAAATAACTGATCATCTTCATTTAGATCAAAAAGTATTTGTGAAAGTATTAGAAATAGATAGACAAGGAAGACTTCGATTAAGTATTAAAGAAAATAAAAAATTTTTATATTGAAATAATATTTCAATATTTATTTAAAAATAATATATTTTAAAACATTTATTAAAGTCATTTTTATATATGAAAAGACTTTTTCATATACAGAATTCAAAAATTAGTATTATTGTATAATAATGTTTATATCTTTATTATAAAATATGCAAAAATTATATAAATTTTTATTAAAAATCATATTTTTAACATAAATAATTAATATTTAGAATTGGATTTTAAAACTTTTTAATTTTCAACTAAGTAATATAGATTTAAATACAAAACACATTTAAACATTCAATAAAATTCATATCTTATTTTATATGTATCGATTTGCATTTGAAAATATATTTTTAAATATTTTATTTAAAATGCAAAGAAAATAATTTTATTATTAAACTCTTATAGAGTATGAGTGTTTTTTCAAATTATCTATTTTGAGCCGGTTAACATTGTCCAATGAAAATAAAAAATATTTTTATTATAAGTTATGTAAACTGGCCGCTGTTACTTAAGAGGCATATGTATTTACATGATTTACACTTGTAAAAAAACGTTTTCTCATTTAGGTTTAAATTCATTTATTATAAAGGCGTTAAATGAAATAGGATATATAGAACCCTCTCCTATTCAATTTGCATGCATCCCACATCTTTTATCAGGAAGAGATGTATTAGGAATGGCACAAACAGGAAGTGGAAAAACCGCGGCTTTTGCATTACCTTTATTAAATAATGTTAAATTACATTTAAAAATTCCTCAGATTTTAGTTTTGACACCTACTCGCGAATTAGCAGTTCAAGTAGCTGAAGCTTTTTCTTATTTTTCCAAACATTTAATTGGAATACGTGTTTTAGCATTATATGGTGGTCAAAAATATGATGTACAGTTAAAAGTTTTGCGTAAAGGCCCTCAAATTATAGTTGGTACGCCAGGTCGTTTGCTTGATCATTTAAAAAGAGGAACTCTTAACTTATCTAATTTAATGTGTTTAGTGTTAGATGAAGCTGACGAAATGTTAAGAATGGGATTTATAGAAGATGTAGAAAATATTATGTCAAAAATTCCAACTAATTATCAGACAGCTTTATTTTCAGCTACTATGCCTGACGCTATCAGAAGAATTTCGAAGAGATTTATGAAAAATCCTAAAGAAATTAGAATTCAATCTAATACTATTACGCGTCCTGATATTCAGCAAAGTTTTTGGATAGTGTTTTGTAAAAAAACTGATGCATTAGTTCGTTTTTTAGAATCGGAAGATTTTTCTGCAACAATTATATTTGTAAGAACTAAAAATGCAACATTAGAAGTATCTGAAATTTTAGGAAAACATGGTTATAATAGTGCCGCATTAAACGGAGATATGAATCAATCTCTTAGAGAACAAACATTAGAAAAATTAAAAGATGGAAGATTAGATATATTAATTGCTACTGATGTTGCTGCTAGAGGATTAGATGTTGATCGTATTAGTTTAGTGATTAATTATGATATTCCTATGGATGTAGAATCGTATGTACATCGTATTGGTCGTACAGGTCGAGCAGGTAGAAAAGGAAAAGCATTGTTATTCGTAGAAAATCGCGAACGGCGTTTGTTAAGAAATATTGAACGTATAATGAAAATAAGTATGACAGAAGTAAAATTACCTAAAATTGAACTCTTAGGTCAACGTAGATTAGAAAAGTTTGCAAAAAAGGTACAATTTCAGTTAAATAGTAATAATTTAGATCAATATCGAAAATTGTTGCCTAAGTTAAAGCCAACGGAAAAATTAGACATAGAATTATTAGCCGCTGCACTATTAAAAATGGCGCAAGGAGAACGACCTCTCATTATAAATCCTGATGATAATGTAACACGTTTATCTCGTAATACGAATGTGTATACGCATCATATTCACAGATATAATGAAAATAAAAAACGTTTTCAATTTCGTAAAGGAAATAAAGATAATAACATGGATTTATATCGCATTGAAGTAGGTAAAAATGATGGGGTAGAAGTACGTCATATTGTTGGAGCTATTGCTAACGAGGGAAATATTAATAGTAAAAATATTGGAAGTGTTAAATTATTTCCAACATATTCTATTATTGAGTTAACAAAGGGATTGTCTAAAGTTTTATTGCGATTATTTTCTAATACTAAAATATTGAATAAATTAATTAATATAAGAATTTTGTGTAATACAGAGATTTCAAAAAATTATCAGTACAATAATCAAAAAAAATATCATAGTAATGAGTTTTTACATTCAAAAAAAATAATTAATCGAAAAAAATTTACGAAAGATGTTTATAAAGAAAATAAAAACATTGGTTCTTTTCGGCGAAAAATTATTTAATCGTAAAAAATTTTATTAAGATTAAGGTTTTTTAAATATTTTTAAACAATCATTTTGATTTAAAGTAGTTTTAGAAAATTTGCAATTTTTATATTTCTAATAATTTTGATTATAAGGCAAAGGAATAAATATTCTTTGCCTTGTTGAATGATATTTTTTAATTATTTTATTTTTTATAAGCAATCGCTTCAATTTCAATCAAAGAATTTTTTGGTAATTTAGATATTTCTATACAAGATCTTGTTGGAAAACGAGTAGAATATTTTAAAAAAAATTTTTCATATATTTCATTTATGATTTTTAAATTTTTTAAGTCAGTTATAAATAACGTGGTTTTTATAATATTTGCAATATTTGCATCATATTTTTTAAGTATATTTTTAATGTTTTTTAATATATCTCTAGTTTGAAAATCAATATTGTTTATTTCATTTTTTGAATCAATAGAATTTGAAATTTGCCCTGATATAAAAATTAAATTTTCTATGTGTATTGCTGTTGAATAAGGCCCGATAGGTTTTGGTAATATATCATTACTAATTTTTTCAATGTTCATAGTTTATTGATTCCTGATGTACTATTAGTAGTATTAATTTTATATTTTATATTTAAAAACACTTAGAAATATAGTTTATAAAACGTATTTTATTTATGCTGATTCATTAAAACAATATTTTTTTTAAATTCTTTTTCGCAATATTTACATACTAAGTACATATCATTATCTTTTTTAAATTTAAAACTTGATGAAATTTCTATGTCGTTACTAACACAATTACTATTTGGGCATATTAAAACTTTCTCTATAAAATGAGGAACAGTTGGAAAAATTTTTCCAATTAGTTTATAGTTTTTAATATGATTGACTGTAGCACATGGAGCATAAATGGATAGTTGATTTATTTGATTTTCAGAAAGAAAAATGTTTTCTATTTTTATAAGATCTTTTTTAATTAGTTTTTTTGAAGGTAAATTTAATCCTATAGTAATACGTTGTTCTGTTTCTGTAAATTTAAACAGCGTTAACAATTTAAAACCTATTCGAGCAGGAATATGATCAATAACACTTCCAAACTTGATAGCTTCTACTTTTAATTTATTTATTAGATTCATATATGTTTTTTTTTAGTATAAGTGCTAATAGTGCTTGACGTGTATATACTCCATTTTTTGCTTGTTGAAAATACCAGGCATGTGATGTTTTGTCTATATCTTTTGAAATTTCATTAATTCTAGGTAATGGATGTAAAATTTTTAAGTTCTTTTTGGCATATTTCAAATCAATAGTATTTAAAATGCATTGTGCTTTCATATTTATATATTCAGTGGATTCGAAACGTTCTTTTTGAATACGTGTCATATATAATATATCTATTTCTGAAATTATTTCTTTTATATTTTTGTATTTATTCCAAATTATTTTCTTTTTATATAACATAGTACTAATATATTTAGGAATGGTTAATGTATCAGGAGAAATAAAAAAAAAGCAATTATTTTTAAATTTTGATAAGGCTTGTGTTAAAGAATGTACCGTTCTTCCATATTTTAAATCCCCGACAATTCCTATTTTTAAATTATTCAATTTTTTTTGTGTTTCTTGAATTGTAAATAAATCTAATAATGTTTGAGTAGGGTGTTGATTAGCACCATCTCCAGCGTTTATTATAGGAACTTTATCAGAAAACTCAGATGCTAAACGTGCAGCTCCTTCTTTTGGATGGCGAATGATAATTAAATCAACATATGTGCTAATAACTGATATTGTATCTGATAAACTTTCTCCTTTTTTTCCAAAAGAAATATTACTTCCATCAGAAAATCCAATGGTTGATGCTCCTAATCTAAGTATAGCTGTTTCAAAAGATAATCGTGTTCGAGTAGAAGCTTCAAAAAAACAGATAGCGATTATTTTGTTTTTTAATAATTTTGGATAGTTTTTTTTTTAAAAATATTGGCAGTTTTTAAAATTAATTCTAATTCATTTTTAGTTAAATCGTTAATAGATATAATATTTTTTAAATACAAATTTTTATTAATTTCCATTGTGTTACCTTGTTATAAATTAACATAATGTGATTTATTTTTTTTGAAATATTTTAAATATATTTCAAAATTTTAATTATTTAATATCAATTTATAATTAATAATCATAAATTCCTAGTGTTTAATAGTAAAATTTTTTATCAAACTAGTTACCATTAATGCTTTAATTGTATGTAGTCTATTTTCAGATTGTGTAAAAATTGTATTTGAATATAATTCAAATATTTCATTTGTAATTTCTATTCCATTATGTAAATTATATTCTTGAATTATTTCTTTTCCTACAATTGTATTTTTATCATGAAACGCAGGTAAGCAATGTAAAACTTGTACTTTTGTATTTTTTGTTAAATCTATCATTTTAGAGTTTATTTGATATTTTTTAAGAAGTTTAATACGATTATGCCATTTTTCCTTTGGTTCTCCCATAGAAATCCATACATCAGTGTAAATAAAATCAGCATATTTTACTCCTTTCTTTATGTTTTCTGTGCAAATTATATCTCCTCCATTTTTGTTTGCTCTTGATTTGCATTGTAAAAAAAAATTTAATTTAGGCCAAAATTTACTAGGAGATACTAAGCGCAAGTTAAATCCTAATAGTGCTGCTGCTTCTAATAAAGTATTTCCTATGTTATTTTTAGTATCTCCAACGTAAACAAAATTAATATTGGATAATGATTTAGAAGGAGATAGTTCTTTAACAGTTAATAAATCTGCTAGTATTTGAGTAGGATGAAATTTTTTTGTTAGTCCGTTCCATATCGGTATATTGGAATGTTTTTTTAATATTTCAATTATTTTATGATCATGTCCTCGATATTGAATTCCGCTATAAAGACGACTTAATACTCTTGCAGTATCTTGAATGGATTCTTTATATTTTAAATGAGTAGTACCTGGACCTAAATATGTAATGTTTGCTCCTTGATCGAATGCTGCTACTTCAAAAGAACATCTTGTTCTTGTTGATTCTTTTTCGAAGATTAAAACTATTTTTTTGTCATTTAAATAACGTATTTCTTTTTTTCTCTTTTTCGAATTTTTTAAAAAACTAGCCACTTTAATGATGTATTTTATTTCATCACTGTCGAAATCAAATAATCTAAGACAACTTTTTTTATATAATGTATTCATTATTTTCCTAAACAAGAAATGATTTTTTTATGTATATTTAAATGTTACAATAATTAGAGAATATAAATAGCTTGGAAAAATTTTTTAAATATAACAATGATATTATTATATATATTAGAATATTCGTTTCTTCAAAATAAGAATAAAATTCTAATAAATCTAATAAAAATGTGATATAAATATTTTTATATTTTATAATATGTTTTAGAACAATAAAATTACTTTAATAATGATATTTAAACTTAATTGAATCCTAACATACTTGAAATTTAATTAAAATTAAAATTTATTTAAAGTATTGATATTTTTTGCTTTATGTTTGAAGAAATATTATTAAAATTTTATATTTATATAAATCAAATTTTAGGAAAAGTATGAAGTATAATATAAATTGCATAAAAATAAACAAAAATAATTCTAATTGTCTAATTTTCGGAATTTTTGAAGATTTAAAAGTTTTTGGATCTCTCAAATATTTAAATAAAACATCTAATGGATATATTGATAAAGTTATTCAGAATCAAGAAATGAGAGGAAGGAGTGAACAATTTTTATGTTTATATGATATTCCTAATATTATTTCAAAAAGAATTATATTAATTGGATGTGGAAAAAAAGAGTTATTTGACATAAATCAGTACAAAAAAATTCTTAAAACAAGCTTAAAAATTGTTCAAAAGATGTCTATTATTAATATTGATTATTTTATTTCTGAATTTGACATAGAGAAAGTAAATATATATTGGAAAATTAGACATTCGATTTCATTAATTCAAGAATTTACATATCATTTTAAGAAGTTTAAATCTAAAAAATTGGATTTTTATTCTGTATTGGATAGCATATATTTTAATACACGTTTACAAGACGATATATTACCAGGGAAAATAGCTATTAAACATGGATTAGCTATTTCGAAAGGAATAAAATATTCCAAAGATTTATCAAACACCCCACCTAATATTTGCAATCCTTCATATCTTGCTTTCAAATCTAAACAATTGTCTTCAAAATATCCAAATATTATGAGTGCAAGTATTATTAATCATAATGATATGAAGAATTTAAAAATGAATGCATATTTATCAGTTGGAGCTGGTTCTAAAAATAAGCCGATTATGTCTGTCATTAAATATAAAGGAAATAAAAGTTGTTCTTCAAAAAATATCGTTTTTATAGGAAAAGGTGTAACTTTTGATTCTGGAGGAATTTCGTTAAAGCCTTCTAATAACATGGACGAAATGAAATATGATATGTCGGGAGCAGCGGTTGTTTTCGGGTTAATGGTTTTTATATCTGAGTTAAAATTACCTATAAATGTTATAGGAATATTAGCAGGATGTGAAAATATGCCCAGTGGAGCATCTTTTAGACCCGGCGATATATTAACTACAATGTCTGGGAAAACAGTAGAAGTATTAAATACAGATGCTGAAGGAAGATTAATTATTTGCGATGTATTAACTTATGTGAAAAAGTTTAATCCTGATATAGTGATTGATATAGCTACTTTAACTGGAGCTTGCATAGTAGCATTAGGAAATGATGTCACTGGATTAATGTCTAATGATACTGAATTAGCCGAAGATATAAACACAGCAAGTATTCAAACAGACGATAAAGTTTGGATATTACCTTTATTTAAAGAGTATTATCGCAGTTTAGAATCAAATATAGCTGATATGAATAATACTGGAGGAAAATATGCTGGTGCTATTACTGCAGCTTGTTTTTTATCTAAGTTTTCTAAAAAATATAAATGGGCTCATTTAGATATTGCTGGAACTGCATGGACTTCGGGTAAAAGAAAATTTTCAACAGGTCGCCCTATGTCTTTATTAGCTCAATTTATTTTAAATAAGTTAGAAAATAAATAGTATATTTATATAAGTATGTATTTTTTTATATCTTTGAATTATTATTAACTATAATATTTTATTATTATTAAAAACATGAAAAAAATTTTTGATCCTGTAAAAATTGAAAAGAAAATATATGATTTTTGGGAAAAGAATAATTATTTTAAACCTAATTTAAAAGATAAAAACTCAAATTTTTGTATAATACTTCCTCCTCCAAATATTACTGGTGATTTACATATAGGACATGCATTTCAATATACGATTATGGATATTTTAATAAGATATAATCGTATGAGAGGAAAGAATACTTTATGGCAAGTAGGTACTGATCATGCTGGTATAGCTACGCAAATTATTCTTGAAAAAAAAATATTTCTAAAAGAGAATAAAACTCTTCAAGAATATGGTAAAGAAAACTTTATAAAAAAAGCATGGAAGTGGAAAGAACGATCTGTAAAAAAAATAACTAATCAAATGCGTCGATTAGGAATGTCTGTGGATTGGTCTAAAGAGAGGTTTACTTTAGATTCAGAAATATCCTATGCAGTTAAAGAAGCTTTTATAATTTTATATAATCAAAAATTAATATATAAAAGAAAAAAATTAGTTAATTGGGATCCTATTTTAAAAACAGTCGTTTCAGATTTAGAAGTTAAAAATCATGATTCTCTTTCTAATATGTGGTACATAAAATATTTCTTAAAAAACGAAAGTATTAGTTTATCAAATAAGAACAAAAAGAAAGAGTATTTAATAGTAGCAACTACGCGTCCTGAAACTTTATTTGGAGATACAGCAATTGCTGTTCATCCAGAAGATGTTAGATATAAAAAATTTATAGGAAGAAAAGTTTTTGTTCCTTTAATTAATAGAGTGATTCCAATTATTGGAGATAGTTTCGTTAAAATAAAAAAAGGAACAGGATGTGTAAAGATTACTCCTGCCCATGATTTTAATGATTTCGAAGTAGGGTTACGACATAATCTTCCCATGATTAATATATTTACTGATAATGGGAATATTTCTCATATTGCCAAAGAATACAATACATCTGGAAAACCTTCTTTTATTTATTCTGAAAAAATTCCTCTTAGATTTCATAATATGAATCGGTTTATAGCTCGGAAAAAGATTATTGATGAATTAAGTGAAAGTCAACAATTGGTGAAGACAGAAACAAAAAATGTAACTATTTCATATGGGGACCGCAGTAATTCAATTATTGAACCTTTTTTAACTGATCAATGGTATTTAAATATTTCGTTTCTAGCAGAAAAAGCATTGATGTCTGTAAAAAATGGATTTATAAAATTTGTTCCTAAAAAATATGAAAATATTTATTTTTCTTGGATGAATAGTATAAAAGATTGGTGTATTTCTCGACAATTATGGTGGGGACATCAAATTCCTATTTGGTATGATAAGGAAAACAATATATATGTGGGACATAATGAAGATGAAATTAGAAAAATATATCAATTGTCTAATAATCTGTTATTAAAGCAAGATAAAAATGTTTTAGATACATGGTTTTCTTCCGGTTTATGGATATTTTCTTCATTAGGATGGCCGAAAAATACTAAGGTTTTAAAAAATTTTTATCCGACTGATGTTGTTGTTAGCGGTTTTGACATAATTTTTTTTTGGATTTCTCGAATGATTATGCTTAGTATGCATTTTATGAAAGATTCTAATGGTCAGTCCCAGATTCCTTTTAAAACGGTCTATATTACAGGATTAATTTGTGATGAATATGGAAAAAAAATGTCTAAATCACAAGGAAATGTATTAGATCCCTTAGATATGATTGATGGAATTACATTAGAAAAATTGATTGAAAAAAGAACCAACAATATGTTACAACCTTTTTTAAAAGATAAAATTTTAAAGACAACTAAGAATATGTTTCCCAACGGAATTAATGCAACTGGTACTGATGCATTAAGATTTACTTGCTCGTCGTTATCTAGCCCGACAAGATATATTAATTGGAATATTAATCGTCTTCATGGCTATCGTAATTTTTGCAATAAATTATGGAATGCAAGTCGATTTGTATTATTAAATATTGATAAACAATTAATAATGAAATTTGAACAAAAAAATTTATCCATAGCTGATAAATGGATCGTTTTGAAATTAAATAATACAATAAAAAAATATACAAACGCTTTAGATACATATCGATTTGATGTAGCGTCAAATATATTATATGAATTCGTGTGGAAGATATTTTGTGATTTTTATATAGAATTAGTTAAACCTTTTATTATTTCGTGTTTTCCATCAGAATTAATTGGAACTACATATACTATGCTACATGTTTTAGAAACAATATTATGTTTAGCGCATCCCATTATTCCATTCATTACTGAAGAAATTTGGCAAAAGATTCGAATTGTTTTAAATGTAAAAGATGTTAACACGATTATGTTGCATTCATTTCCAAAGTATCAAAAAACTTTAAAAAATGAAAATTTAATAAGCGATATGCGTTGGATAAAAATTATTTTGTTAATAACGCGTCAACATAGATGTGATACTAAATTGTCTTATAAAACATTGATATCTATATATTTCAAAAATATCGATTCAAAAACGCAACATAGAATAAAAAAATACGATACGTATTTAAAAAAAGTTTTATATATCAAAGATATATTTATATTTTTTAAGGATGATAAGGAATTTTCTTTTTTAACATATTCAGTTGATGGAGTAGAGTTATTAATTCCTATATTAAAAAATTTTTTTAAAGAAATAGAAAGAAACAAAATTCATAAAAAAATTTTACAAATTAGTTCTAAAATAAGTCGATTAGAGAAAAAATTATTAAATATGAATTTTTTGAAATATGCTCCTTTCGAAGTTGTTAATAATACAAAAGATTATTTAGCTAAATGTAAGTTGATTCAGAAACAATTACTTTTAAAAAAAGAGACATGATATTAGCGTTTATTGAATTTTAAAATTTTTAAACTGATAAATATTGGAGAAATTTTGTATTATGATTGTTTTGCATAATTTAATTTCTAATAAAGAATTAAAAGATAAAATGTTGTTTGATAAAGTTTCTAGAATAACAATATCTTTTTATAAATATTTTTTTATTCACGATCCAAAAAAAATTAGAGATGATTGGTATGTAAGATTGAGAAAGTTCAATGTTTTGGGAAGAATATATATAGCTCAAGAAGGAATTAATGCGCAAATTAGTGTTCCTATTGATTTTTATCAAGATGTAAAAAAATTTATCTGTTCTTATTCTGATTCTTTGCGCGATTTATTTATCAATAAATCATTAGATAATAAAAAATCATTTTGGGTATTGCGAATGAAAGTAAAAGATACTATATTATCTGACCACTTATGCAAAAATTCTTATGATTTAAAATATATTGGAAGATATTTAGATGCTATTGATGTTAATATGATGTTAACAGAAAAAGATGTAATTTTTTTAGATATACGAAATCACTATGAATATAAAATTGGAAGATTTGAAAAAGCAGTGAACGTTCCAGTGAATACTTTTAAGGAACAGCTGCAAGAGGTTGTTAAATTATTAGCAGATGAGAAAGACAAAAAAATTGTACTATATTGTACCGGAGGAATAAGATGTGAAAAAGCATCATCCTGGATGATATATAATAATTTTAAAAATGTGTATCAAATCAGAGGGGGGATTATTGGTTATGTTAATAACGCTCAAAAAAATCACCTTCCTATATTTTTCAAAGGAAAAAATTTTGTTTTCGATGCACGAATGAGTGAAAAAGTTTCAGATGATATTTTATCAAAATGTTCGCAATGCGATGAATATTGTGACTCATATAAAAATTGTTATAATAATTCCTGTCATAAATTGTTTATCCAATGCATGAAATGTTCTGAAATATTTAAAAATTGTTGTTCAGAACATTGTATTTTTTTAAATAATTTGAAATAAAAAATATTTTTGATAATTTTAAATTCATATGTATTTGTACAAAAAAGTTAAATTATTTATCTTTTAATAATAAAATCTTATGCGAATATTTTTAAAACAATGTTTACTATAAAAAATTTTTAAAAATCTTGTATAATTTAAATGTATTTATATAGAAAGTTACATAACTCTATATATGCAATTTGTTAACATGTAATTCTAGATATTCCCATCTTAATAAATATTTTTTGAGTTTTTTTTCAAGAATTTTTAATGTGTTTAATGTTTCTTTTTTTTGAAGTGATAATTTTAAGAAAAATTCTGAAGAGTTTATATTACACTGTAATTCAGAAATATGGTTTTCTATTTTTTCTATTTTTTTTAATATATTTTTTAGTTCTTTTTTCAAAGTATTATTGTTTATTTTTTTTTGATTGATTTCTCTATTTTTTTTAAAAAATGCTTTTGTATTGTTTAATGTTATTTTAGAGTTTGTTAATTCTTTTGTATTATGAAAGTTTAAATATTTTTTAATATTTCCATTTTTTTCGAAATTCCAATATTTGTTAGCTACATTTTTTATAAATGTTTCATCATGACTAATTAACAATACTATTCCTTTATATTTTTTTAATGAATATTCTAAATTTTCAAGTGATTCTAGATCTAAATCATTAGTGGGTTCGTCTAATATTAATACATTACTTTTTTTTAAAAATAATTTAGCTAATAATAATTTGTTTAGTTCTCCTCCTGACAGTTCTTCCGCTTTTAATTTAAGCTTTTCTCTAGGAAATAAAAACTTTTCTAAATATTTAGATTTATGATATTTCTTTTCATTAATTAGTATTTCTTCCTTTGCATGAGATAAATTGTTTAATACGGTATCT
Source organism: Buchnera aphidicola (Nurudea yanoniella) (assembly GCA_039829995.1). Classification (NCBI taxonomy): domain Bacteria; kingdom Pseudomonadati; phylum Pseudomonadota; class Gammaproteobacteria; order Enterobacterales; family Erwiniaceae; genus Buchnera; species Buchnera aphidicola. The sequence continues at coordinate 375,738 of CP140036.1, read as the reverse complement.
TTTAAATTTATATTGGTTCTTTCTTGATCAAAATAAGAAATTTTAACGTTTGTATTAGAATAAATATTTCCATTATTTGGAACTAGTGTTCCTACTATTAATTTTAACAGTGTACTTTTTCCACTTCCATTAGTTCCAAGAAGTGCAATTTTCTCGCCTTTTTTAATAGTATCAGAGAAATTATGAATTAAGTTTATTCCATTTATACTAAAACATATATTTTTTAACTTAAAAAAAATATCTCCTTTATAATTATCTTGGTTAATTAAGATTTCTATTTTTTTTTCAAAACTTACATTAGATTTTTTTATATTTACCATTTTTTTGAGTTCTTTTATTCGACTTTCGCTCTTAGTAGATCTTGCTTTTACTCCACTATTAGCCCAGGATATTTCTTTTCTTATTTTTTTATCGAATTTAATTTTTTTTCTTTCAGAAATACATATATTGTTATATTGATTTTGTAAAAAAGAATCATAATTTCCTGTCCATGAAATTAAATTTCCACAATGTAAGTTAATGATTTTTGTAGATACTTTGTTTATGAAAGATCGATTATGAGATACAAATAACATGCTTTTTAAGGATTTGATCAAAAATTCTTCTAACCAATTAATTGTAGTAATATCTAAATAGTTGGTAGGTTCGTCTAATAATATTAGGTCGAATTTTCCAACTAATATTTTTCCTAATTCTACTTTTCTTAAGCAACCTCTAGAAAGAAGAGAAATTTTATCATTTTTATTTAAATTGAGATTGTTTATAATTTCATCAATTTTTTCTTTTTTTTTCCATAATTTTTTTGCATTAATTACGTTTTTTAAGTTTTCTTTTATTTTATCGGTATATGACAATGTCTGAAAATTTTTGTTTTCTAAAAAATTAAAATAATTTTTTAAATATTTTGATTCTTCTTCAAAACCCTCACAAATGAATTCGAAAATAGATTGATTGTTATGATAAATTGCATTTTGTTTTAAATATTTTATTTTTATATTTTTTTTATATATGATAGATCCGGAATCTAATGATTCTTCTCTTGCAATTATATTAAGAAAAGTAGATTTTCCTGTTCCGTTTTTTCCTATTAAACAAATTCTATCTTTTTCATTTATGTGAAAATTTACTTTATTTAATAATTTAACATTATTAAATATAATATTAGCATTTTGTACGTGAATTAGAGCCATAAATACCTCTTTAAATTTTTTTAAATTTTAAACAATAGATATATTTTTTATAAATATTACAAAAATTTAGATTTTTTAAACATTTATAGTAATTATTATTCTTTATTTAAGCTAGTAGTATTTTTATAAAATTAATTTTAAATAATTAATTTCTATAAAATTCATTTTTACAATTAATTTTTTATCGAGAAACTTTTTGATAGGATTAGTCTACTTTAAATGTAAAATGATTACATCATAAATTTTCTGTAGTAATGTTATAAATTTTTACTTTTTTATAGATTAAAAAAATAATATAATTTTAATAATTTTTAAAATACAGTTTTTAAAAAATAATGAATTGATATCTTTTGTATTAATAATTAATAACTTCATTTTTTGAATCTTCTCTAAAAATTTTAACAATATTAGTTTTTTAATTGTGACAAATTTATAGTGAGATTTATAATTTTTAAAATTACATCTGTGTTTTTTCTAGTAAAGAGAAATTTGATGTAATATTTGTATTTATTTTTTTAAAATATTACAATTAATTAAATTATTAAAAAATTTTTTTATTAATTTATATATAGATAATAATATGAAATTTTACTGGAAATAAAGGTATGTGTTGTATAAAAATTTTTTAATAGTTGTATTTTTATATTTTTTATATTAACTCCTATAGTGTGTTTTAAAATAGTTTTTTATATTGTAAATAATTGAGTTTTTAATTAATTTTTCGAAATTATTCGATTTATTAGCATATTAGTATAAATTACATTAAATTAATGGAAAATTTTATTTTTATTTTTAATCAATAAATTAATAGTTTCTATGATTATGAATCATAGCCCATTTATAAAAAATTATTAATAAATATTGTATTTTTATTTTAACAGGAAAGTTTTGAATTGAAAATATTTTCGAAATTTAATAGATTCAATATTATATTTTTATATGAATATTTATTAAAATTTACTTTTTTAAATATATTAGTAACTTTCAATAATTTAATATTAATAAATGCGTTTTTCTGGTTAAACGATAGTAATATATTATTAAAGAAATTGCATAATATATATTTATTTTTAAAAATATATTTAAAAAAAATACATGTAATGAATAATATTAAAAATTATTTCTATATTAACATTTTAAAATATTAAACAACTATATTAACATGATATTTAAATTGAAATTTATATATAAATCAAAAATTTAAAATCAAAAATTCATTTGAATACAATTAAATTAACATATATATGTTATTATTCGAATGTTTTATAAAAAGATTTTATACTGTTTTTTTACAAAAATATATATAAAAGTATAATATGAAAAAATATAATTATCCAATATTAAAAACTATTTTAGATACTGATGCATACAAATTTCATATGCAACAGGCTATTTTTTATAATTATCCTAATGTTATTGTATCTGCAAAATTTTTATGTCGAGGAAAAAATATTTTTGGAAAGTATTCTAATATACTAAAAAAACAAGTTGAAATGATGGCTTCTAATTTATATCTTACAAATGATGAATTTATATATATGTCGTCTTTTTCTTTCTTTCAAAAAAAATATTTATTGTGGTTAAAAAATTTTCGATATGATGTTTCACAGGTACATATATTCAATAATGGTGGTAAATTATGTATTCAAATTTATGGATTGTGGGAAGAAGTTATATTATGGGAAGTTCCTTTATTATCGTTAATAAGTGAAATTGTGCATAATACTGAATCTCCTCATGTTACATCAACTATAGCTTTGAATTATTTAAAAAAGAAAATTTTTAATTTTTACAAAAAAACGAAAAATATAAATTTATCTAATTTAAAAATAATAGATTTCGGAACAAGAAGAAGATTTTCGTATAATATTCATTTTTCTATAATTAAATTTTTAAAAAAAAATTTTCCATGGTTAATTGGATCGAGCAATTATCACATTTCTAGACTTTTAAACATAAATCCCGTAGGGACTCAATCTCATGAATGGTTTCAAGCACATCAGCAAATAAGTCCTATTTTAAAAAATAGTCAAAAAATGGCTTTAAAAATATGGGTAAAACAGTATGGGAAACACTTAGGAATTGCTCTTACAGATTGTATTTCTATGGATGCTTTTCTAAAAGATTTTAATTTTGATTTAGCGAATTATTATCAAGGATTACGACATGATTCGGGAGATCCATTTAAATGGGGAAAGAAAGCAATTTTTCATTATAGGTCTTTAGGAATTGATCCTCTTAAAAAAATATTATTGTTCTCTGATAATTTAACTTTTAATAAAATAGCAAAACTATTTTATTTTTTTAATAATCAAATAAATACAATTTTTGGAATAGGAACGAAATTAACATGTGATATTCCAGGTGTAAATCCATTAAACATTGTAATTAAATTAATAGAATGTAATGGAAAACCAGTAGCTAAAATTTCAGATAGTCCAGGAAAAATAGTTTGTTTTGATAAAATGTTTATGAAAAATTTAAAGACAGCTTTTAATTTGTAACTATAATTCTAGTTTTTATTAATAATCTATTGGGAGAACATAATTATGAATACATCTTCTATATTTGATATATGTAAAAATAAAGTGAAAGTAAATAAATATGTTTGTATAAAAGGTTGGGTAAAAAATAAAAGAAATTCTAAATCCGGAATTACTTTTATTGATATATATGATGGATCTTGCTTACATACTTTACAAGTTTTAGTATATTGTTCTTTATCTAATTATTATGAAGAAGTTGAAAAATTAACGACAGGTTGCTCAATAGTTGTTTATGGTACATTAATACGATCTTTTAAAAATGAACAATTATATGAGCTTCAAACAAAAAAGTTAAAAGTAATTGGATGGGTTAAAAATCCATCTAAATATCCTATTTCTTCAAAAAAACATACGTTTGAATATTTGAGAAAATATTCTCATTTACGACCGAGAACTAATTTTATTGGAGCTATATCTAGAATTCGAAATTGTTTATTTCAAGCGTTACATCAATTTTTTTATCAGAAAGGGTACTATTGGGTATCAGTTCCTATTATTACGGGATTAAATTCAGAAGGTGGTGGCGAAATGTTCAAGGTATCTACTTTAAATTTTTCAAATATCCCTATAAATAATTCTTTAAAAACAGATTTTAAAAAAGATTTTTTTGGAAAAGAAAGTTTTTTAAGTGTTTCTGGACAATTGAATTTAGAAGCATATGCATGCGCTTTATCCAAGGTTTATTCTTTTGGACCTACATTTAGAGCAGAAAACTCCAACACTACTAGACATCTTTCTGAATTTTGGATGTTAGAAGCAGAAACAGCTTTTTTTAAATTAGATGATTTAATGAATTTTTCTGAAAGTATGTTAAAAAATGTAGTTAATGTTGTATTAGAAAAATGCTCGACTGATATTGAATTTTTGCAAAAAATATTAGATACTGACATTTTTTTACGACTTAAACAGTTTTTAGATAAAAAATTTTTTAGAATAGAGTATATAGAAGCTATAAATATTCTAAAAAAATCTGGTGCATTTCCTATTAATTCAATATTTGCAGAAATGAGTTTATCATCTGAACATGAAAAGTATCTTATAGAAAAACATTTTAACTTTCCTACTATAATTATCAATTATCCTAAATCTCTTAAAGCTTTTTATATGAAATTAAATAAAGATAATAAAACTGTTGCAGCAATAGATTTATTAGTTCCTAGTATTGGAGAAATTTTAGGTGGTTCTGAAAGAGAAGAAAAGTTAGATGTTTTAGATAAAAGAATTTCTGAGTGTGGATTAAATAAAAAAAGTTATTGGTGGTATAGAGATCTTAGAAAATATGGAACGGTTCCTCATTCTGGATTTGGATTAGGTTTTGAACGTTTTTTATCTTATATTACAGGAGTCAAAAATATTAGAGATGTATCTCCTTTTCCTCGAACTGCAAATAATTTCGATGTGTAATAAAATCTATAAAATTAGATGTAATTATATTTATTTTCGAAAATTGTGTAAGTTTTAGGTTGCATTGAACTTTTTAATATGGTATATAATGTTTTTATGTTATTAAAGTTACCTGTATTACTTAATTAAAATAGTTTTTAAAATTTTAAAATTATAAATTTTGATATTAGTAATGATATAATGTAATAAAAAATAAATATTTATATCTTTTTAAAAAATCAATAATTTTAAAAATTAAAACTTTGCTGTATTGTATTTTAAGTTAATATTGTGCAATTTTTATTGCAATTATGTTAAAACATTTTTTAATATAATTATATTATTTTTTTTTTATTTAACGAAATTTTTATATATTCTATAATATTAAAAAATATTATTGTTTAAGATTTTTATCTTGACAAATTAAATATTTTCAGAAGAATGTATTTAAATTCGGTTAAAAATTCAAAAAGTTACAGTATAAGTTTAAGTTTTAATTTTTTTAAACCTTTGTATATTAATAATCTCTATAATTTCAAATTTATATAAATTTAAAACATCTTCTGATAATATTCAACAAATTTTTTAGTTTTTTAGAATTTCTATTAATGTTTCGAAGTCTAGAAAAATTTCTTTAGAAGAAACTAAAATTATTTGTGATTTAAAATATAAGATTTTATTTTTTTTGTATAAAATATTATACATTAAATAATTTGCATGGGATTTTTTAGCTAATAATAATGCTTTATTTCTATTAATAAGTACATCTTTCACAGAAATTTTGAAACATTTCTTAACTTTTTCAATTGTTTGTTTTGTAATTATATTAAAAAAAATAATGTCTGTTTTAAAAAAATTAAGTATAACATTTTGTATTTTATCTGTTTCGATGTGATAATGAGTATCATTTTCTATATCATTAATTAATAAGAAATTGTCTCGAAATGGCATATTAATATTTTTTATTTCGCTATATAAGTTATTTTTAAAGTTCTTTTCAAAATTTGATATATTTATAAATATTTTTTTAATTGAAAAAAATTTTTTACTTTCTAGAATAATATTTTTATATGATATTATATTACAACCCATTAGTATTAATATACATATTAATATATATAGAATTTTTATTTTCAAATCCCTATAATGATTCTATTTTATTAAAAAATTTAAAGATTTTTATTTATGGCATTTAAAAATTATATTTTTCCTAGTTTTTTCCCTCCTAATAAATGTAAATGTAAATGAAAAATTTCTTGACCACCGTGTTCGTTGCAGTTCATAATTAATCGATATCCTTTTTTATCGATATTAAATTTTTTAGCTAGTTTAATTGCTACATATAACATGTCTCCTAATATACCTTTATTTTCTTTAGTAATTTCGTTAGAAGATCTAATAAATTTATTTGAAACAACTAATATGTGAACAGGTGCTTTCGGATTAATATCTTTAAAAGCAGTTATATTTTTATCTTGATAAAGTATTTCTGAAGATATTTTTCTTTTTATTATGTTTTTAAATATTTCTGAATTTTCCATAATGATATTTTTTTAAATTATAATTATTGAACAATGTATTATAAAATTTCTTAAAATTTATTTAAACTATTCTAAAAATAAAATGATTAATTTTTGCAGAATGACACTGTATAAATTAATGATTAGATATGTAATTATCAATTTCTGTTTTTATATTATCTGATTTAGTACCAAACACAATTTGTACTCCTAATCCTGATACAATTACTCCAGCAGCGCCTAAATTTTTTAGTTTTTTTATATTTACTTTAGACGTATTCATAACTGTAATACGCAATCTTGTAATACATGCATCTAAAGAAGTAATATTATTTTTTCCTCCTAATGCTAAAATTAATAATGGTATCATTTCTTTTGTATTTTGGAACAATAATATTCTATTAAAATGTTCTCGGCCTGGTGTTTTTAAATTTAATTTTTTTATAGTTATATAAAAAATACTATAGTAAATACAGCCATATAATATTCCTACTATAGGAAATAACCAAAAATTATTGCTATTTCCGCTGAGTACTATAAAATCAATTAAACCATGGGAAAAACTAGTTCCTGATTTCATATCTAATAGAATACAAATAGGAAAAGCTAAACCAGCTAAAATAGAATGAATCACATATAATATTGGAGCTACTAATATAAAAGAAAATTCAATAGGTTCAGTAATTCCAGTCAAAAAAGCAGTAAGTGCGCCGGAAATCATTATTCCTCCTATTTTTGCTCTATTTTCTTTATAAGAACAATGCCATATTGCTAATGCTGCAAAAGGTAGACCATACATTTTAAATATAAAACCTCCAGATAACTTTCCCGCTGTAGAATCACCTGCCATATATCTAGCAATATCTCCATGAAATGTTTGTCCTATGATATTTGTATATTCTCCTATTTGCATTTGAAATGGCACATTCCAAATGTGGTGTAATCCAAATGGAACTAAAGCTCGTTCGACCATTCCATATATTCCAAAAGCAAGTGTAGGATTTTGATATGCAGCCCATTCTGAAAAACATTTTATTATATTTCCTATAGGTGGCCATATAAACGATAAAATAAAACCTATCAAAATTGCTAATAAACCGGATACAATAGGAACAAATCGTTTTCCAGAAAAAAAACCTAAATATTCTGGGAGTTGAATTTTATGAAATTTATTAAATATATACGCAGCAATAGAGCCAGCTATAATTCCTCCTAATATTCCAGTATCTAATAAATGTTTTTTATTTATTTCCAAAACTGGAATATTTAAAAGAAATGAACTCATAATGGAAAATGTTTGTATCATAATACTATAAGATAGTACTGCTGCTAGTGCAGATACTCCATCATTTTTAGTAAATCCTAGAGCTATTCCAATAGAAAAAATTAAAGGCATATTGGAAAATACTGTTCCTCCTGCTTCAGCTATAATTTTTGAGATAATATGAGGAACATAATTAAATTGTGCAGATCCAATACCTAGCAATATTCCTGCGATAGGAAGTACAGATACTGGGAGCATTAATGATTTTCCTATTTTTTGCAAATTTGCAAATATATTTTCAAACATGTTTTAAATATCCTATTGCATTTTTCATGCAATTTATTAAGTAAATTATTTTTATATAAATAATTATGTTTGTATGAAAATAAAAATCGAATAATGGAAATTTATTATAAGAATATCTTTGTTAGAAATCTATTTAAAATCTATATTTACATTAAATAAGGTAAAAAAATTTTTTGTAGTATGATACGCAAGATTTTCAATACTAATATTTTTTAATTTAGAAATGATTAAAGCTATATTATATAAATAAGCTGGTTGGTTTTCTTTTCCTCTATAAGGCTCTGGAGATAAATATGGAGAATCTGTTTCTAAAAGTATTCTGTCTAATGGTATAAATTTTACTGTTTCTTGTATATCACGAGAATTTTTAAACGTTGCAATTCCGGAAAAAGATATATAGAATCCCATATTCAATAGTATTTTAGCATTTTTTTTATTTTCAGTAAAAGAATGAATAATTCCTTGGCATTTATTTGCTGATTCTTCTTTTAATATTTTAATGGTATCTTGTATTGCATATCTAGTATGTATTAACAGCGGTTTTTTAAATTCAATTGCACTGCGAATGTGTTCTCGAAATAACATTTTTTGAAGAAAATCATATTTTTCTATTTTATGAAAATAATCTAATCCTGTTTCTCCTATAGCTATTACTTGTTTTTGTTTAAAAAATTTTTTTAAACTTGTTATTTCATATTTATTTTTATTTACATTTAATGGATGGATTCCACAGGATAAAAGTATATTTTTATTTCCTTTTATAAAATTTTTTAGATAGTTAAAATTATCAATAGATGTTGATACTGTTAACAATAATTTAATATGGTTTTTTATAGATTTTTCTAAAACGTCTTTTAATCCCATATGAATATTTTTATAGTCTAATAAATCAATATGACAATGCGAGTCTACGAAAAACATAGTATCTTTCTCTTTTAAAAAAATTAATTTTTATTTACTTTTAAAGTACTTTTCCATCGTAATAATTGTTCAGTTAATAATAGTTCTGAATTAATTCCTATGATGTTATTTAATCTAAAGTTACAATGCATCCATGATCTTAAACTGTAGTCTAAGAGATAAAAAGAGCATTGACTTTGTAAAAATTTTATCATAGATATCTTATCTAAATTTATTATATTATTTTCATTATCATATTCTATTTTTATAGAATCCAATAATAAGCTACATAACCAGAAAATCTTTTTTTCTATATTCCCAAGTTTAAAATTATTTAATAGACGAAAAAAACTTCCGTTTTTTATGAAATCTTGTAGATAAAGAAGAAATGTATCTCGTTCTTTCCATAAAGATTTAGAAATAAATTTTTGTGTTAACATAGGAAGTCCTTGATTTATACGCAAACAGGTTATAATAGTTTTTTTATTCATTTTTGGATTTTTATTTTTTAACCAAGTATAGCTAATTTTTTCTAATGGAACAGAAATTTTATATAAAATACAACGGCTACGTAATGTAGAAAATAGTGAATGAGAAAGATAGTTTGTAAATAAAAAATATGTATTTTTAGGAGGTTCTTCTAAAGTTTTTAGTAAAGCGTTAATGCCATGTTTGGTTATCTTTGAAACATTAGGAAAATATACAATTTTATTTCTATCTTTTTTAGGAGTATAAAATATTTGATTGCATACAGTTTTTATAATTTCTATTCCTATTATATTTTTTGTAGATAGCAACTCCATGTCATACCAATCAGGATGATTTTTCGTGTTCATTAATATGCAATTTTTACATGTTTTGCAAAACAAAAAATTTTTTTCTTTTTGAGAACATAGTAACCAATATCCAATCATCTTTACTAATAAAGATGTTCCTATTCCTCTATTTGTTTCTAATATAATAGAATTATTTGTTTTTGTTTGTTTGAAATGATTAATTATATTTTTATAATGTATTAACAACCATGGATATAAATTCATACGTTTTTTTTTAACCATGAATAAAATTCTAATTTAAAAATTTTTTTTACTAATTTTAAATTGTAGTTAGCATTTATTTTAATAATTTTTGGATTTTTTTTTACAAATTTTAAATATGTATTTCGAACTTTCGTGAAAAATTCTAATTTATTTTTTTCTATACGATCTAAATTTTTTCTTTTTTGAATTCTTGTTAAACCAATAATAGGCGTGACATCTAAATAAAATGTGATATTAGGAACGATTTTGTTTACAAAAGTTGATTGTAAAAATAATATTGTTTTTTCTTTAATTCCACGTCCTCCTCCTTGATAAGCTAAAGAAGATAATGTATGCCTATCGTTAATGATCCAGTTCCCTTTTTTTAGTTCAGGATTTATAATTGATTTTATTAATTGGATTCTTGCAGCATAAATTAATAATAATTCTGTTTCATCAAAAATATGTTCTTTTTTTATAGAATTTTTAATTAAATATCTTATTTTTTCAGATAAAGGTGTACTTCCAGGTTCTCTTAATGTTTTTACATTAGAAATGCCATATTTTAACAATAATTTTTTTGTAAAGTTACATATGGTAGTTTTTCCAGAGCCTTCGATTCCTTCAATTACTATAAATTTACCTTTTAACATTTTAAATTTCCCAATTTAGTAATGTATATTTAATAGTTTTTTGAAAGGATTAAAATGTCTATTAAAAAATAAATTGGAATTTTTTATTTAATTTTATCTTTTACGAATGTAAGTAGTGATTGTACGGTATTAAAATTTTCTGCTTCTTCATCTTGTATTTCAATATTGAATGTATCTTCTAGACTCATAATTAGTTCGACATGATCTAATGAATCTGCTCCAAGATCTTCAACAAGAGAAGACATATTATGAATATCTTCTTCCATTACACCTAATTGCTGTGATATTATTTTTTTAATTTTTTTTTCTATACAGTTCATATAAGTAATCCTGTGACCTTTGAAATTAATGTTTAAAAAATAAAAAAATTATACTATTAAGTTATAAGTATTTTTATTTTTATGGTATTAAAAAATTTTAAGGCATGTACATTCCACCATTTACGTGTATGACTTGACCTGTAATATAATTCACGCGATCAGATATTAAAAATAAAACAGTCTCGGATATATCATTAATTGTTCCAAATCTTTTCATTGGTATATTTAAAAGATATTTATTTCTTTTTTTCTGAGTTAAATTCTGTATCATATTAGTTTTTATAAAACCGGGTGCTATCATATTTACACAAATTCCTTTGGAAGCCACTTCTTTTGCTAAAGATTTGTTAAAACCAATTAATCCAGATTTAGACGCAGAGTAATTAGTTTGTCCATAATTTCCTATATGACCTATAATAGATCCTATCGTAACAATTTTCCCTTTTTTCTTTTTTGTCATTCTTTTAATAATAGGTTTTGAAATATGAAAAACAGAACTTAAATTAACTTGTAAAACATTATTCCAATCTTCATATGTCATATTAACTAATAGTTTATCTTTTACAATTCCTATATTGTTAATTAATATATCAATATATTCAAAATTTTTATAAATTTCTATTATAGTATTTTGAATTGAATTAGGATTATTCACATCAAGAATTATTCCTGTTCCATTTTTTTTAAGATAATTTTTAATTATTTTTATTCCATGATTAGATGTAGATGTTCCAATCACAATAATTCCTTGATGCATCAATTTTGTGGCAATTCCTTTTCCTATACCACGACTAGCTCCTGTCACTAATGCTATTTTTTTTTTTAATTTCATAATTTGTTTTTATGTAATTATTTTAAAAATGTTCAGATAAATTTATTTTCATTATTAAGTGAAATTGATGGAATTGCAACAAGAAATTTATTTAGCTTAGTGAGTGTATTATTTAATCCAGCTTCTAGAAATATAGATGTTTTTTTTTTAGATAAATATATAATAGAATCCATCCATCTTACAGGACAATATAACTGTCTAGATAAAGCTTTTTGAATAGCTAATACAGAAGTTTCTATTTTTGCATCAACATTATTTACTACTGGAAATATAGGTTTTTTAAAAGTTGTGTCTTTTAAAACTTTTAACAATTTTTTTGCAGCTCTTTTCATTAATAAGCAATGGGATGGAGGATTTATAGAGAGACGGAAAATTTTTTTAGCACCATTTTTTTTGCAAATTGTACTTATTTTGGATACTATAGATTTTTCACCCGAAATAACGATTTGATACGGAGTATTTATACAAGCTATTGAAACTTTTTTTTTATTTTTAACATTTCTTAAAATATTTTGAATATCGCATTTTTTTAATCCTAATATAGCATGCATAGCTCCTTTTTTTTCTTTCATACATTCTTTCATAAGTTTATTGCGAATAATAATTAACTTTATAGCGTCTCTAAACTTTAAAGATTTAGAACACACTAATGCTGAATATTCTCCTAAGCTATGTCCAGCTAACATTAATGGAATTTCTTCGTTCTTATTTTTCCAAAGTCGATATATAGCAATTGATGCTGTTAATGTAATTAGTTGAATATATTTACTTTTATTTATTAATTCTTGCGGATGATTTTCAATTAATTTTTTTAAATTATATTTAATATAATCAGAAGATTCTTCAAACGTTTTTTTTATAATTGGATATTTTTTTATAAAAGAAAATAATAAATTTATGTTTGGTATTTCTTGTCCAGGAAATAAAATAGAATATGAATACATTAATAGCCCTTTCAAAATAAAAAATCTAAATTTTATGGTTGAAGAGATTTGTTATTTTTTTTAAAAATATAAAATTATAATTAATAATTTATACTATGTTATTTTTATAAATTATGTGTTTACGTTGTCATGTAAAGATAAATTTTTAATTTCATAAAAATATTTTTAAGATCTTTTACTAATAGTATTTTTAAATATAATATATTTTTATATCGATACATTCATTTAAATACATATAATTACTAAAAATCACTTATTTTCTATGTTTTATTTAAATAGTATATTAATACATAAAAATATGAAGTGCTATTGTATTTTAAATAGCACTTATATATTAAATATAAAATGTATGTATTAAACATATAAAATTTAAATAACTTTTTTACCTTTGTAATATTTTTTTTTAGTAATATGATGTCTAATATGAAGCTCTTTAGATGTTTTATCTATAGACAACAATGGAATATTTATATGGTCATGCGATCTTCGCATTCCTCTTTTAGAACGAGTTGGTTTATTTTTTTGTACTGCCATTAATATTTCCTTTTTATTGTGTATATTAAATTTTAAGTTTTAATTAATAATTCTAAAATTTTTAATAATATGAGATATTTAAAATATGTATTTCAAAACTTTAATAAGAATAGATAAATTCTTATAATTATTTAATATTATTAATTACAAATAGTTTTTATAAAATTTATTTAAACATTTTTAAATTTTTTTATAAATATATGATTATTTTAAAGTTTATTTAATATTCTTTCAAATTCTTTATCTATTGGGGCAGTTACTTTTAACTTTTTTTTTCTCCTTGGATGAAAAAAAGTAATAGAATTAGCATGCAATAATAATCTTTTCGTAGAACAATTATTTTTTACTTTTTGATCTAGTTCTATTTTACCATATTTTTCGTCCAATACAATCGGATGGTTTATATATTGAGTATGTACTCTAATTTGATGAGTTCTTCCAGTTACCGGGGTAATTAACATTAGAGTGTTATTAGTATATTTTTTTTTGATTTTAAAATAAGTTTTTGAAAATTTTCCATGAATATTATTAATGGTTACAATATGATTTTTGTAAGATCTTGTTTTTAATAAAGGAGCAGAAATATGCTTTACATCTTTTGGCCAACATCCATGTACTAAAGCTAAATATTTTTTTTGGATTTCTTTTTTTCTAAGTTGTTTATGTAGTTCGCATAGTATTGAACGTTTTTTAGCTAAAATTAAAACTCCTGATGTTCCTTTATCAAGTCTATGCACTAAGTCCAGTTCTATTTCTTTCGCACGTAATATTCTAAAATATTCAATAATACCAGAGTTAATTCCACTTCCACTATGTACTGCCATTCCAGGGGGTTTATTTAGTATTAATAAATCACTATCTTCATATAAAATACTATTAATAAGAAGAGACTTTAATTTTTGACTTAATTCAATTTTTTTTATTTTTTTGTAAAAATTTTTAATAGAAGGAATTACTATATAATCTCCTAATTGTAATTTGTATTGAGGTTTTATACGCTGTTTATTAATTCTTATTTGTCCCGTTCTTAATTTTTTATAAATTGTATTTTTCGCAAGTTTTTTAAATTTTTTTAATAAAAAATTATCTATTCTTTGTTGTATATTTTCTTTTTTTATATTTATAAATAATGTAGAAGTATTTTTGGTATTCATAAGTTTTCCTATATCGAATATTTTTATAAAAAATTTTAAATTATGAAAAGTGCTGTTAAAATTTATAAAATAATTTATATCAATAACTTTAATCACAACATATATTATTAATATAATTGTAGTATATTATTTTAAAATATAAATCTATAAATTTTATAGTTTGTTCATGTTTAAATGTTTATGAATTTTGAAATGAGAAAATTATAATGAAAAGAATTTTAGTTAATTCTAAAAAAAAAGAAGAACTTTTTATTGCTTTTGTAGACGGTAAAATATTATATGATCTAGACGTAGAATACTTGGAATGTAAACAAAGAAAGCTTAACATTTATAAAGGTAAAATAATTAGGATTGAATCAAGCTTAAATGCGGTATTTGTTGATTACGGATCGAATAAAAATGGATTTCTTCCATTTAAAGAAATTTCTAAAAAATATTTTTTTAAAAATAATGTAAATAAATTTTATCATGGTACTCAAAATTCTTTAAAATTAGGACAAGAATGCATTGTTCAAATAAGAAAACAAGAAAGAGGGAAAAAAGGAGTTTCGTTTACTACCTTTATAAGTTTAGTTAGCAGTTATTTGGTACTAATGCCTGAAAGTCCAAAAATTCAAGGAATATCTAAAAAAATAAACGGTAAAAATAGAGTTAATTTAAAAAAAATTTTTTCATTATTAAAAATTCCGCGTAACATGGGATTAATTATAAGGACTTCAGGCTTTAAACAGTCAGCAATTGAACTACAAATAGATTTAGATATTTTATTAAAAAATTGGAAGACTATAAAAGAAATTGCAAAAGTAAGTTCAGCGCCAATTTTAATTCATCAGGAAGGTAATGTAATTTTTCGAGTTTTACGCGATTGTCTTTATAATGAAATTGATGAAATTCTTATTGATAATCCAATTATTCTCAAGTATGTATATGAATATATACATTTATTAAGACGAAATGATTTCACAAATAAAATAAAATTGTACACTAAAAAATGCTCATTGTTTAAATATTATCAAATAGAATCACAAATTAACTCTGTTTTTCAACGCGTTCTTAAACTTCCTTCGGGTGGTTCTATTACTATTGATACTGTAGAAGCATTAACTGCTATTGATATAAATTCAGCTCATTCGAAAAAATACTTAAATATTGAGCAAACAGCATTTAATACAAATTTAGAAGCTATTTATGAAATTTCTCGTCAATTACGATTGCGCGACTTAGGAGGATTAATTGTAATTGATTTTATTGATATGAAAATACTTAATAATAGAAAATTGATCATACATTTTTTACGTAATATTCTCCGTAAAGATCGTGCATGTATTAAAATTGGGAGTATTTCTAAATTTGGTTTATTAGAAATGTCTAGACAACGTTTAAGTGCTTCTTTAGAAAAATTTAATTATTATTATTGTTCTATATGTAACGAAAAAAATAAATGATGATTATTAATTTTAATTGTTATTTCATATATAAATTCAAAAACGTTTCTTAAATTTTTTAAAAGTATTTTTTATTTTTATTTTTATTTTGTCTGCTTCTTGAGCATATATTTTTTTATTTTATTTTATAATTTGAAATTTTTGGATGATATTCAAATCTATGAAAAACTTTTATTTGAAAGTTTTATTTTAATTAAATATTCAAATATTATTTTTGTTGAAGTAGATAAAAATTTTTTAGAATATACTTCTTTTAAAAGATAGTTTGTTATTTCGTATTATATTTTTAATACTTACCAATGAAGTTTAAATTTTTAATAAATAAATTTATATTATTTAAACTTTAAGATGTAATTTTTTAAAATAGTATAAAATTTTAAATAATGTAAAAAATTTTTTATTAATTATAGTTTATATTTTCAATACATTTTTTTATTACATTAATATTATTTGTCTGTATAAATATTATTTATTAACAGTTTTATATTGATGTGAAAATATATAGCAAATAAGTTTTTAACAACTTAAATTTACATTCTATTTTATAGAAGATTGAATACTTAAAAAAGTAAAATTTTTATAAAATTTTATAATAAATATTTAATGTTCTATGTATATTAGATATTTTTATTTTTAATTATTAAGTTTTGTTTAAAATAATATTTAATAACTTTAATTATAAAAAAATAAAAATAAAAATTTACAATAATATGTTATATATTTTTATATATTTAACAATTAAATATTGCAAATATTTTAAAATAAATTTCAATTTTTCAAATTTGTTTTTTTAAATTGCAATATTTTTATTTAACAGATTTATCTGTTTTTCGATCATTTCTGCTAATCCTAATCCTTTTTTACTAATTTCTTGAGTAATGAATTGATCGTACATATCTGAATATATATTTTCGTGATCTTTTCTAATAAAATTATCTTTTGGAAAACTATTTCTCATGCTTTTAAGCATCATGTATAAAAATATTTCTTCTACTTGTTTTGCTATTTTTAAAACATTACTATCATGTTTTTTTTCAAAAAATTTTGGTAGTTTAGAAGTAATTTCAAAATTTGAATCTTGATTTATAGGAAAAACAAAGTTTTTATTCATTATTATATAACCTCTAACTTAGCACGTAGACATCCTACATTGTGCATAGCTTGTAATATTGATATCAATTCAAATGGCTTAATTCCAAGTGAATTAAGAGCACGAACTATATTATTGAGATGTACAACTTTGTCAATGTATTTAATTTCATTGTTATTTTTGTAATCATTATTATATTTATTATCTTTGTCTTTAATTTCTAAAGTATTAGTCTCTACATTAAAAAAAGGAATATGAAATTTTTTTTGTTCATTGTTTGTATTATTAATAATCATAGATATATCTCCGTGTGCTATTGCACATGAATTTATTTCTATTTCATTATTCATGACAATATCGCCAGTTTTAGTATTAATAATTATTTTTGCATCTTGAATCGGTAGATCAACATTAATATTTTGAATAGTTGACAACATTTTAACTTGTACAGTACTATCTCCGGAAGTATGTAATTGTATAGTTTTAGAATTTAGTGCAACTGCAGAATTTGGATATTTAGTATTAATTAAATCACTAATTTTTTGAACTACAGAAAAATCTTCATTATTGAGTTGTAAAACGATAATTTTATTTTTTCCGAAATTAGTATAAATTTCTCTTTCTATTATAGCGCCATCAACAATTCTTCCACTATTATATAGATTAATTGAAGAATTTTTAAAGGTATTTTTTTGGAAGTATTTCTCGTCGACTGTAACATTTCCTTGAGCAATAGCATATATTTTATTATCAGTACTTCTGAGAGGAGTCATTAATAATACTCCCCCTTTTAAGCTTTTTGCATTTCCAATGGAGGAAACTATAACGTCTATTTTTTGCCCTATATGAATAAAATTTGGATACTTAGCTGTAACTATTACTGAAGCAATATTTTTTAATCGCATATTCTTTTCCATAGAAAAATCAATTCCTAATTGAGCCAACATATTTTTCAGTGTTTGAACAGTATATGGGATATGATTAGTATCATCTCCAGTTCCATTTAAACCGGCGATTAAACCATATCCTATAAGTTGATTTTCGCGAATTCCTTGAATAGTAATTAAATCTCTTATTTTTTCAGCATATGTATTTGTAGTTATTAATAAAACCAGTGTAAATACATATTTCAATAATATTCTTTTGAACATAATATTCCTTAATTGATTGATATCAATAATTAAATATTTTATATAAAGTATTAACCAAGGAAATATTGAAATAAATTTTTTTAAATTTAATTATATTAAATCGATAAAATACTTAAAAATAAACGTTGAAACCAACCAATACGAAGACCTTTATTAATAAATCCATCACTTATATATTCGATACGCGAATTAGCTATTTGAGTTGATATTATAGAATTATCTTTAGAAATATTACGAGGATTCACTATTCCGGAAAAACGTATTTTTTCCTTTTCGTCATTAATGGAAATTTTTTTTTCTCCTGAAACTTCTAAATTTCCATTAGGAAATACTTGACGAACGGTAACTGTAATTAATCCGACAAATGTATTGTTTGCAAATAGGCTACCTTTCCCTGTAAAATCGTTTTTAGAAAAACCATTTAATCCAGCTTGATTCTCATAATTATTATTTTTATGATTAGTACCAAACGTTATTCCTAAATCAGTACTACCATCATGTGTTAAATTATTAGATAAATTCTGACTAGCACTGACGTTTTCTTTTAAAACAACAATTAGAGTATCTCCTACATTATGCGGTCTATAATTTTCGAATAATGGTTCAAAGTAAGAAATATTTGTATTTTGTTCTTTATAATTTGAATTATTAATTAAATCTGGCCATATTATGGATAAATCTGAAAATCTCGACTTATCTTGGTTTAATATTTTGCTTGGATTTAACACACAACCATTAAGTGTCACAAACAAAATACAAACCAAATAATATTTAATTCTAAAAGTGAATGTCATATTTTAAAAATATAATCCTTAACAATTCTAATTTAATAAAACTTTTATAGTTTTAGAAATACGTATAAAGTTATGTTATAATTGAGACAATTTTTGTAGCATTTGATCAGCTGTAGTAATAACTTTACTGTTAATTTCATAAGCACGTTGGGTTTGAATCATATTAACAAGTTCTTCTGCAATATTAACATTAGAAGTTTCCACATATCCTTGATATAGTAATCCAGTCCCGTTTAGTCCTGGAGCAGTAACAATAGGACTTCCAGAAGCTTCAGTTTCTTGATACAAATTTTCTCCTAAATTTGATAATCCAGAACTATTAACAAAATTAACAAGATGTATTTGTCCTGCTTGAACAGGTTGAGATTGGCCTTGTACAGTAAAGGTTACTGTTCCATCTCTTCCTACATGCATATTTATACTACTTGATGGAAAACTAATTGTAGGTTGTATAGGAAATCCACTATTTGTAACTAATTGGCCATTTTGATCTACTTGAAATGATCCATCTCTTGTATAAGCTGAATCTCCATCTGGAAGTTGTACTTGAAAGAATCCATTTCCATTTATAGCAATATCTTTAGAAGAATCGGTTTTAGAAAGATTTCCTTGATTATGAATTCTTTCTGTAGATACAGGTCTTACTCCTGTCCCCATTTGTAAACCAGACGGTAATGTTGTATCTCCAGATGATTTAGATCCTGGTTGTCGTATAGTGTGATAAATTAAATCTTCAAAAATTGCTCTAGATCGTTTAAATCCATTAGTACTTACATTAGCTAAATTATTAGAAATAACATTCATATTTATTTGTTGAGCATCTAATCCAGTTTTTGCAATCCATAAAGATGGTATCATATTTAAAGAATCCTTTAATTGTTAATGTTTAAAAATTTATTAATAAGTTGTGTGTTTTCATCGCAATTATGTAATATTTTCATTTGAATATCAAATTTTCTGGAATCTTCAATGATTTTAATTATGTTTTCTGAAACGTTTACATTACTATCTTCTAATGTTTCAGATAATATTTTTATATTTGAGCAATTTTTAATATTTTTACTATATAAATTACTTTTTTCGAAAAAATACAATCCACCATTTTTATAATTTAAATCTTTAAAGTCAATATTTACTAATTTAATTTTATCGATTGTTTCATCAACATTGTTATTATTTCTGACAATTTTTATTGTTCCATCGGAGAGTACTTTTATGTTTTTATGTTCTGGTATAATTATTGGTCCATTTTTTCCAATAACTATATTTCCCAGACTTGTTAATTCTCTCTTTGAATTTATTTGTAAATTTCCATTTTTAGTATAAGCTAGGTTATTTTTTTTAGTTTTTATTTCTAACCACCCATTTTGGTTAATAATAGCAATATCTAAAGGACGCTGGGTATGTCTGAAAACTCCTGGTGTTGGATCAAAGTATTTTTTAAGTACTTTCTCATTATCTTTTTCGGATATGTTATTAGATAAAATAATAGGAGATATTAGTATAGATTTGAATCCTATTGTTGACGCATTGGCTATGTTATTGGCAAATATTTCTTGATTATCTAATATTCTTTTTGCAGACATCATAGCTGTGTACTTTAAAAGTTCCATAAATATTTTATAAAATTTCTTTTTTAAAAGTAATTCAGGAGATATTAATATAAAATATAAAAAATTAAAATCAAATATTAATATTTTATATTAATTTTTATGTGTAATATTATTACAGAAATTTTAAAAAGTTAATATAAAAACTTTAATTAAAATTTTTATTTTTTAAACATATCATATCTTTTAAAAATTGCAGCAGATTTTAAAACTCATTAAAGTAACTTTAGATAAATCAAATATATTTAGTTTATTTTTTTAACTATAATATATGTATAAAATAGTTTCTTGAACTTTTATTATGTACATCATATGTTTAAGCACTAAAAAAATTATGTATAATTTTAATATGTGTATTTTATAATTTTAAGATAATTAATATTAATATTAATTTAACAATTATATCTAAAGATAAAATAAAATTTTTTAAAAAATTTTATTTTATAAAAATTCTAATAATTTAAAAATATCGTATTTTATTGTCCTATTGTTAGTGTTTTTATAACCATAGATTTTGTTGTATTAAGTACTTCTAGCATTGCTTGATAATTTCTAGATGCTGCAATAAAATTTACTGTTTCAGTAACTACATTAGCATTTGAAATTTCAGAAAATCCTTTAGAATCAGAAATAGGACTATTTGGATCATATATTTTTCTTAATGGACTTGTATCATCTATTATTTTTTTTACTTGTGTACTTTTAGATTGAGAATTATTAGTAGTATAAAATTGCAATATAGCTTTTTTTGCTATATATGGATGTAATTTTCCATTTTTATTTACTAAACTATCTATATTAGCTAAATTATCTGCATGAACTTGCATTTTTTGGGATTGTGCCATCATTGCTAAATTAGAAATGTCAAATATTTTTAATAATGACATAAATTTATCCTTTTAATATATTCATAAGATTTTTAAATTTATTGTTTATAATAGAGATTTCTATTTGATAAAATAGACTATTTTTAATAAAATTAATTTTTTCACATTCTGCGTTTACTGGTTTTTTTGTAAAAATATAGTTTTTATTTACAATTTTTTGATTGTCATTAATAATATTGAATTTTTTTAAAGGAATATGTTTTTTAGATGTTAATTTCAATTCATTTTGAAAATTTTTTTTGCTTTTTTTAAGTAAAGAATCCAATGTTTTTGAAAAATCAATGTTTATTGGAATATAGTTAGGTGTATCACTGTTTGCAATATTTGAAGCAATTAGTTCTTGTTGATACGCACGTAGGTTTAATATACATTCATTTACATAGAATTCTTGATTTAATTTATTTAACATTTTCAATCCGCAAAGTATTTTTAAAAAATTTAATATTTTTGTATTATTCATATATTAAATTTTTAATCTTTTTCTATTAATTATATTTTTAAGGTATATTAAACTAAAATGTTTAAAACATTAGTCTTTAATAAATATACTTTATATAGAACAATAACTACTTGGAATAGTATACATTTAATTTTTAATTATAAAAATTTTTAATATAATTAAAACGGGAAAACATATGATTTTAAAGATTTATATTTTTTTAAATTTTTTATTGTTTTTTTCTTTTTCAGTTCAAGCTGATTCTTTTCAAGAACATCTTATTAAATTTTTAAAAGAAAAACAAACTTTTTATTCTAATAATATGAGTATTTTTTTATATAATAAAATTCCTTATAAAACACAAATGAATTGTTTTTCTCCAACATTTATTTTATTAGATGTTTTCAAATCATCAGAATTAATGAACATTAAAGTAATTTGCGGTCATATACATCAATTTATTCAAGTAAAAGTAGAAATTAAGGGAGAATATATAGTAGCTTCTCGAAATATTAAAAAAGGACAAAAACTAATTGATTCAGATATATTTGTAAAATATGGAGTTTTACAAAAAAAGTTTTTTAAATTGTATTTAAATAAAAAACAAGCGTTAAATTTAATAAGCTTTAAAAAAATAAATAAAAATGAATTAATTACTAAAAATTTATTACATCCTGTATGGTTAATTAAAATTAATCAAAAAGTATTAGTCATGATAAAAAATGAAGGATTTACAATTATTTCTAAAGGAAGAGCTATTAATAATGCTTATAAAAATCAAATAGTGAGAGTAAAACTTAAAAATGGGAAAATAATATTAGGACTAGTAGACAATGATGGAAATGTTATTGTAACTTAATAATTTTTTATAATTTATTTTACATTCATTTTTTTGAAATAAAATTATGTATTTGTGTATTATTGTAATTTTTTAATAGATTTTTTGATATTTTAAATAAATTTAATTGAATTTGTATGGTTAGGAACTTAATATAATAAAAAATTTCTTTTAATAAAATATTTGCCATAGTTTAAAATGTTTATTTTTTGATTAAATTTTATTGAATAATACATATTTTTATTACGTAGTATATAATTTTAGAGTGATTATTGTATTACATCAATTTTATAATTTTAAAAATTCGTATAATCTATTATTTCTTTAGTATTTATATTTTCTAAATTTTTTAAACTTAAAATTTTTTCAGAATCTCATTAAAATTCTATTGATAAGATTTTTTCTATTAAATATATAAAATTTTTACTATTTTTTATGAATTAAACATAAAATATTCATTTATTATAAATTTTAATGTAAATTTAATAAAATTAGTGTATTTTCTCAATTTTAATAGATAATTTGTACTATTTTTTTTGTAATTTAGTAAAAGATTTTTTATTAAATACATATTTTATGTTATCAGGTCTTTTGTGATAAGGTAAAAAATAATTTTTAAAAAAGTAGAATTTTATTCTAATACATTAAATATTTATTGTTTAATTAAATAAAAATAATAAAAATTTTCATAATTTTAGATGTTTATAAAAATTATTTATATATTTTATTATTTCTCAATATTTTATAATCTATTAAGTATATATTCTGATTTTAGGATCTTTATAATGAGTTTTTATTTTAATTTCTACATGTCAATAGTTAACAATCGTATTCAATTAATATTATTTAAAAAAATAATAATTTTATATCATGGGACTAGTTATAAAAAAGGGAAAATAATATTATGAATGTATTGAAATCACTAACATTATTAAGTATTATAACTTTTTTTTCTAAAATATTAGGTTTTATGCGAGATTCGCTTATCGCATATACATTCGGAGCATCAGGACTAACTGATTCTTTTTTTTTAGCTTTTAGAATTCCAAATTTATTTCGAAGGATTTTTTCAGAAGGTTTTTTTTTGCAAACCTTTGTTCCTATTTTGTCAGAATATAAAAAAATTCATAATATAGAGCATGTTAAAAAACTAGTTTCTAATATATTAGGTTTTATGGTTGTTTTTTTAAGCATTTTTACAATTTTTGGGATACTATTTTCATCACAAATAATCTTTTTCATTTCTCCTGGACTAAAAAAAAATTTTTATAAGTTATATTTAACAACAGAGATACTTAAAATAATTTTTCCTTATATACTTTTTATTTCCTTAGGATCACTAATTAGCTCTATTTTAAATTCCTGGAATTATTTTTTGATACCAGCTTGTTCTTCTATTTTATTAAATATTAGTATTATAATTTTTATTTTATTTTTTTCTTCATATTTTTATGTATCTATTTTTTCTTTAGCTTGGGCATTTTCGTTAGGTGGATTAATTCAATTGATCTATCAAATTTTATTTTTAAAAAATATTAATATGTTAGTATTTCCTCAATGTAATATAAAAAATTTTAAATTATATAAAATTTCAAAAAGAACAAAAATCATTATTTTTGGAATTATAATTAATCAGATTTCATTGATTATAAATACTATTTCTTCTTCATTTTTGATTTCTGGATCTATATCATGGATTTATTATGCTGATCGATTAACAGAATTTGTTTCAGGTATTTTAGGAGTATCTTTAGGAACTATTTTATTGCCATTATTATCTCAACAATCGAATAATAAAAATAATAAAGAAAACTATAAATTGTTAGACTGGGCTCTTCGAGTAGGGTGTATAATAGCTATTCCTAGTTCTTTGTCTTTAATGATTTTATCAAAAGTAATAATAATTGCATTATTTCAATATGGAAATTTTTCAATATTCGATGTAATTATGACTAAAAATATTTTAGAATTTTATTCTATTGGACTAATTCCATCAATTTTAACGAAAGTTATGTTATCCCAATATTATTCTAAAAATGATTTTATTAATCCTGTAATAATTTCTAGTTTTATTTTAATAGTTACACAGATTATGAATATATTATTTCTTCCTATTTTAAAGCATAATAGTTTTGCTTGTTCAAGTAGTATTTCTTCTTGGATTAATTTTGTCTTGTTATATTGGATTTCTATTAGAAAAAAATATTTTTTTCCAGAATATGGATGGTTAAATTTTTTAGGAAAGATTTTTATTTCTGTTATAATTATGTTTCTTGTATTGTATTTAAATTTAGTTTTTTTTTCTAATTGGCATTCAATAACTATATTCCATAAATTATTTCAATTAATTTTAATTTGTTTTTTATCTGGTTGTAGCTATTTTTTAATGTTGTTTGTATTAGGAGTGCGATTATCTCATTTTTCATTATTTTTTTTAAAAAAATAAAATTTCTGGAGGAAGAGGGATTCGAACTCTCGGATGATTTCTCATCGGCGGTTTTCAAGACCGCTGCCTTAAACCACTCGGCCATTCCTCCATTTCATAGTTTCATGAAACTGCAGTATATAATATTTTTTATATTTTTTAAAGAAATTCTTTTTATATTTATATTTCAACCATTGGAAAAATAAGTATTATATCGCATAACATTTTAATTAGTATCAAAATACTTGTAATTTTATATTAATTTTGATAGAGTAAAATTTCTGGCGCGTTGACAGATCGGTTATGTAGCGGATTGCAAATCCGTTTAACCCGGTTCGATTCCGGGATGCGCCTATAATGGTTTATATAAAAATTACTTTTAGTAAGCCCAGATGGTGAAATTGGTAAACACAAGGGACTTAAAATCCCTCGGCTATATAAAGCTTTGCGGGTTCGATTCCCGCTCTGGGTAGAACTTTTTATAAATCCATTTTTAATATTTTTTCCCTTGATAAACTCTAAAGTTATTTTTTTCTTTTAAGATTTTGTATTTCAGTTTAGTATCTTTAAAATATTTATCACAAAATATATTAGAACTTACTACTATTCTTATTTCTCCTTTTGATTTTAAATATTTTTCTGATTTTCTGATTATTTCACTCACATAATTTAAATTTATTTTTGAATTTTTATGTATAGGGGGGTTAGACATAATAAAATCAAATTTTTTACAAATATGTGAATAAACATTACTTGGAAAGATTTTTCCCTTTACATTGTTACATTTTAATGTTAATTCACTAGATTTTAAAGCTGCCATATTAGTATCTATTAAAAAAAATTTATTTTTTTTTGAATATTGAGCTAATGATACTGATAAAATTCCTGATCCACATCCTATGTCGAGTATATCTCCTGTTATTGATTTTTCAAAAGTTGATATTAATAATTTAGAACCTAGATCGATTTTTTTATAACTAAAAATTCCTGGAATAGTTTGTATTTTGATTTGATTCCAGTTTATGTTATGTATAAATTGATCAAGTTGAAAGTTAGGTTTTGAAATTATTTTTCCATAAAATAATAAACAGTGTTTTGCTGAATCTATTTTTTTTAATATTACCCATTTTTTTAACAAATTTTTGGCAGTATTTATGCCACTGTTTTTTTTTCCAACTAAAAAAAAATTTTTTTCTTTATTTAATTGAGAAAATATATGTTTTAAATGAAATATAGCTTCATATTTGCTGTTTGGCCAAAAATATAAAATAGCATCAGAATTATAAATTTTCTCTTTTTCTTCTAATAAAGAAAACTTTATTGTGTGTGATGTATTTTTTTTGAAATAAATCCAATTTGTGAAGTCTTGAGTATGTATAATTAGTTGTTTAAACGTATCTAAATACAATATGTTTGATATATTTCCTGATATAAAAATTTTTTTTTTAAAAATAAATTAATATTTCTGAACACTATTTTATTTGTATTTTTCATATTTTGCAATTATTCTAATTTAATTAAAAATGAAAATGTTTTTAAATATTAAATTTTATTTTAATATAATGTTATTTATAAAATATTTATATAAAATTTTTTAAAATTTTATATTTTATAAAAATAAAAATATTATAAAAAAATGGAACTTTAATACGATTTTTATTAAATAAAAAACAATTTTTTTATATAATATAATGATTTTTTAAATAATGTTTTTAACTTTTAATAAAATTTATTTTTTTAATATGGTTTAATAAGTTTAATTATTTAAAAAATCTAAAGATCTTTTATTAATATAGTGTCGAAAAAATGAAAAATGTTCCATTAGAATTAAAAGAAAATATTTTTAAAATATTAGTATTATATTTACATACTGATTCAATAGAATTAATAAATAAAGAATTAATAAAAAAAATTAATATGTCTCCCGAATTTTTAAAAAATTTACCAATATTAATTAATGTGAAAGATCTATCTAATGTAAAAAATTGGAATGATATAAGAAAAATAATTCTTTCTTATAGTTTCCGTATCCTAGGAGTGAGTGGTTGTAATAACAATATTTTAAAAAATATCATTATAAAATCTGGATTACCTATTATTTCAGAAGAAAAAAGATTAATTGATTCTATAAGTAAAAATAAATTAAAATATTCTCATATTTTTGATTTCAATGAATGGAAGAAAACTAAAATTATTACTATTCCTATCAGATCTGGTCAAAAAATTTATTCTATTAATTCTGATTTAATAATTATTAATAATGTTAATTCAGGAGCAGAAATTATAGCAGATGGTAATGTTCATATTTATGGAAACGTGAGAGGAAGAGTATTAGCAGGTGCTCAAGGAGATATTACACGGCAGATATTTTGTACAAAATTTTTTGCAGAATTAATTTCTATTGCAGGTAAATATTTATTAAGTGATCAATTTTCTCCTGATATTATAGGGAAAAGCGTAAGAATTTATATAAAAAATGAAAAATTAAACGTTTTGCAATTTAATTAAAAATAATTAAAGGACGAATTTATGGCTCGTATCATAACCGTAACGTCAGGTAAAGGAGGTGTAGGGAAAACTACTTCTAGTGCAGCTTTAGCAATAGGTTTTGCACAAAAAGGATACAAAACAATAGTCATTGATTTTGATATAGGATTACGAAATTTAGATTTAATTATGGGTTGTGAACGTAGAGTAGTATACGATATTATAAGTGTAATTAATGGAGATGCAAATTTAAATCAAGCATTAATTAAAGACAAAAGAACTGAGAATTTATTTATTCTTCCAGCATCTCAGACAAGAGATAAAAGTTCATTAACTAAGTTAGGTATTAACAATATTTTTTGTGAATTAGTTGATATGCAGTTTGATATTATTCTATGTGATTCTCCAGCTGGAATAGAATCTGGGGCAATTTTAGCGATATATTTTGCAGATGAAGCAATAATTACTACGAATCCGGAAATATCTTCTATAAGAGATTCAGATCGCATTTTAGGAATTATTTCTTCGAAGTCTAAACGTTCAGAAAATAAATGTGATCCTATCAAAGAACACTTATTATTAACTCGTTATGATCCTATTAGAGTTAGTCAGGGTGAAATGCTAAGCGTAAAAGATGTTGTAGATATTTTAAGAATACCATTAATTGGAGTTATTCCTGAAGATTCTTCTGTTTTAAAATCATCTAATCAAGGAAAGTCTGTAATTTTACATAAATATTCTAATGCAGGAAAAGCTTATTGTGATACTGTAAAACGATTATTAGGAAAAAGTACTCCATTTCGATTTATCAAGAAAGAAAGAAAAAGTTTTTTAAAACGGTTATTTGGGAGATAAATATGGCTCTAATAGACTTTTTTTTATCTCGGAAAAAGCATACTGCAAATATAGCAAAAGAAAGATTACAAATTATTGTTGCTGAGCGAAGAAAAAAAGATCATGAACCCAATTATTTACCTGAGTTAAAAGAAGAAATTTTGCGGGTAATTTGTAAATATGTAAAAATAGATCCTAAAATGATTTCAGTTCAATTAGATCATAAAGAGAAAGATATTTCGATTTTAGAATTAAATGTTATTATTCCTGACTGAAATAGAAAAAATAATTTATATAAAAAATGTTCATAATATCAATATTTGTTGATCCAGAATTTTTATTCTGGATAGATAAAAATAATTTTATGTTTGGTAGTTATGTAATTTAATGTTTTAAAAGAATTATATTAGAAATAGATACTAAAAATATCTTGGAAATATTTTATAAGATAAGCTACTTTTTTGATAACGTTTATTTGATAAATATAAAGTAATAATAAATTGAGCATTTGGAGAATAAATGTTGGAAAAAATAAGGTTTTTATAAATATTTTTAGAAATTAGTTTTGAATAATTTCCAATTATCGTCCATGATTTTTTTAAAGAAGATAACTTTTTTTGGACTTCCTTAATAGAAAGAATTTTTTTTGATTTTTTTTTGATCCAAAAATTTTCTTCTCTTTTAACATATTTTTCTAAATACATATCTTGATTATTTTTTTTTGAAATCATTAGGACTCGATTTTTATTTAGTGTTTTCCATACTTGTTCTGCCATAATTAATGGTGCTGGTAAAGTGACTATTGGAATATTTAATCCTAATGACAAACCTTGAGCTATAGCGATAGATGTTCTTATTCCTATGAAATTCCCCGGTCCTGTAGAAATAGCAATAATTTTTATTTCATGTAAATTAATAAAATTTATTTTTAATATATTTTTTATCATAGGAAGTATATATATAGTTTGATTTTGATTGCATTTTTTATTTTCATGATAAATGTTATTGTTATGTAGTAGTGAAATAGAGCAATCAAAATATGAAGAATGAAATGCTAGAATAGTTTTAGACATATTGATTTTTATCTTTTTAAAATATACTGTCATTTTGAAAATGTGATAATTATAAATTATATTTTCATTATTTAAGGGATTTTTCTTTTGTAATTCGAACTAAATTTACACGATATTGTGTTGCTTCTACAATATAAAATGTTAAAGGAGGAATATATATTGTTTCTCCTGGTAACGGTAATCTGCCTTTTTGAGAAATTAACAAGCCAGCTAAAGAAGCATAACTTTCTTCTTTTTCTTTAATTAAATTATTTACATTTAAACATTGTTGTAAAGAATGTAAATCTGTTCCACCTTTTACTAACCATCCATCTTTATCAAAAATAATATCAGGTGTTTCATCTGCATCTGGGAATTCTCCAGCAATTGCTTCCAGTACATCTAATGGAGTAATTAGACCCTGTACCACTCCAAACTCATTTGTAACAATAACTAAACTACCTTTAGATTTTCTTAATACTCCAATTAAGTTTATCGAATCAATAGTATCTGGTATGATTATTGGAGGAATCACAGAAGAAAATTTGATTGTATTAATTTTATTTTCTATTTCTACGAGTAGTTCTTTAGCGCGTACAACTCCTATTACTTCGTCTAATTGTCCTTTACAAATTGGAAATAAATTATGAGGAGTATCGAGTAATTGGGTACGAATTTTAGAAATTGGTTGTTGTATATCTACCCATGAAATTTCACTTCTAGGAGTCATAATACTTCGGATAGATCTAGCAGCTAACGTTAAGACACTATTTATCATATATTTTTCTTCTTCTTTGAATTCTTCTGTGTGAGAAGAAGACATACATATATTTTTTTTTTCTTTTCTATTTTTAATTAATATTTTATCAGGATTTTTAAATGGATCTCGAATCATAAGTCTTAATATTGCTTCTGCTGCTCTTTGTCGCATAGGTCTTCGGGATTGATGTCGAATAAAGTTACGGCGTGCAATTTGATTAAATAATTCTATAATAATAGAAAAACTAATAGCAGAATACAAATATCCTTTTGGTATAAAAAATCCAAGTGATTCTGATACTAAACCAATGCCTATCATCAAAAGAAAACTTAAACATAATACTACTACTGTTTGATGTGAATTTATAAATTTTACTAACGGTTTGGAAGCTAATACCATTAAAGCCATAGCTATAACTACTGCTATCATCATAATTGGTAAATTATTTATCATACCAACAGCGGTAATAATAGAATCTAATGAAAAAACAGCATCTAAAATAACAATTTGAATTATTACGGTCCAAAAACTAGCATAATTTTTATTGCTTTCATCTCTATGAATATTATTATCTAGCCTTTCATGTAGTTCTAT
This sequence comes from Buchnera aphidicola (Nurudea yanoniella), assembly GCA_039829995.1. Lineage (NCBI taxonomy): Bacteria > Pseudomonadati > Pseudomonadota > Gammaproteobacteria > Enterobacterales > Erwiniaceae > Buchnera > Buchnera aphidicola. The sequence goes on along the minus strand of CP140036.1, from coordinate 344,767 downwards.
GGTTGCTTTAAATAATAAAAATAATCCACCAATTAACAATATTAAATTTCTTCCTGAAAAAGAAAAATATGAATTTCTAATAATTATGGATTTTAATGTAATCATCCATGACATAAGAGAAAGTAAACTTAATCTCATAAAAAGGGCTAAACTCAAACCCATTAAACGAGCTTTATCTTGTCTATGTGGCGGTAATTTTTCTGATAAAATAGCTATGAATATTATATTGTCGATTCCTAATACTACTTCTAGTATAATTAGTGTTAATAGACCTGCCCAGATTGACGGATCTAAAAAAAATTCCATTAGAAACTCCGTAAAATAATAGGACAGAACAAAATTTATTTTTTTTAATAAGTAATTTATTATATCATTTTTTATATTATTTTAACAAAAACATTTCCTCTGTTTATTAATTAATTTTCATATTAATATTTATAGTTAAATTTTATTTAAGTAAAGAATATTTTTTATATAAAAAATCAAAGTTATATATATTAATATAATATAATATTACAAGTTAAAGTTCATTTTTTAAATATTTTTAAAAATTACATTATTTTAAGTATGTATGATATATAGTACATTTTACACTTAATAAGTTTAATTATATATTTTTTAAATTTTATAACATTTATAAATTTATTTTATTACAAGAATTTGAAAAATTGATAAAATACGAAATATTTTTTTAAAATTCGTAGATAACTTTTTTTATGAACAATAAAAATTTTTAATTAAATGAATGTATATCATTAATTTTTTAAAAATATTATTTACATATATTCTCTATTATACAAAGCATGAATGCGTTTTTCTAATGATGGATGAGACATAAATAAATTTAAAAAATGGTTAGATTTTCCATTAATACAAAATGCTATCATGTTACTAGGTTCTTGAGGTTCGTGACTTAATTTTAATTTTTCTAACGCAGCGATCATTTTATTTTTTCCTACTAATTTAGCAGATCCAGCATCAGCATAAAATTCGCGATGTCTAGAAAACCACATAGTAATTATACTAGCAAAAATACCGAAGATTAACTCTAAAACAGTTGAAGATATTATGTATGTCCAAGTATTTCCCCTTGAATAACTACTATCATTTTTTTCGCCTGATAGAAAAAATGAAACTATTTGAGCAACAATTCTAGATGCAAAAATCACAAAGGTATTTACTATTCCTTGTAATAATGTCATAGTAATCATATCTCCATTGGCTATATGAGTAATTTCATGAGCTATGACTGCTTCAGCTTCGCTTTTATTCATACTATCTAATAATCCCGTAGAAACAGCAACTAAGGCAGAATTACGTCTTGCTCCTGTAGCAAATGCATTTATATTTGGAGCATGATATATTGCTACTTCGGGTGTACATATACCTATTTTTCTAGATTGTTCTTCAACAGTGTTTATTAGCCAACTTTCAGTTTCATTATTAGGATAATGTATTATTTGTCCGTTTACAGATCGTAGTGCAATCCATTTTGACATTAATAATGATATTATAGAACCACTAAATCCAAATATTATAGACATAATTAGTAATCCTGTTATGCTTGCAGATTTAATTCCAGTAATACTTAAAATAAAGCCGAAAACACATATAACTGCTAAGTTAGTAAATAAAAAAAGAATTATGCGCATTATATTTTTCCCTTAAACTTTTTTACAATTTCTGTACAAATGTTATATATTATAGTTTATAATTTAAGTGTTTAATTAAAATATTTTATTTTTTAATACTTTAATTAAATTTGTAAATTTCTAAGATTTTAATATCTAATTGCTTTAATTTTATAAATTTAATTTTTTAGATTAATATATTTTAAAATAAAAATGTGTTTTTAGTAAAAAATATTTTACATGTATTTTTTAGTTGTTAATCAACAATGTGCATTCTATAGAAATGCGATTATATTTATGCAGTTTATAAAAGAACTTGTTTAATGCTGACAAATGCATAACATATTATTTAATTTCTTAATACATGTCTAATTTTTAATTTTACATTAATAAACAATTATTGCGAAATGTTATTTATCACTCATTCCAATTATATCCATCTTTTTTAAGCATATCATTAGAAGAAATAGGTCCCCATGTTCCAGAAGGATATAAAAATAGTGGTTGTTTTTTTAACTTTAAAGCATCAAATATTGAATCAATCCAATTCCAAGCTAATTCTACTTCATCTCGTCTTACAAATAAGGAATGATTTCCGCGTATACTTTCTAATAATAATCTTTCATATGCGTCAAATAACTTTAAGGATTTAAAATGTTTAGCATAATTAAAATTTAAATCAATTGTATTTAATTTATAGTTAAATTCTAATTCTGGAAATTTGTTTAAAATTTTAATGGTTATTCCTTCGTTTGGTTGTAAAAATATAATTATTTTATTTGTAGGTAAATTTGGATAATTTTTATTAAAGATGTTAGTAGAACTATGCTTAAAAGATATAACTATTTCTGAATGTTTTTTTAGCATTCTTTTCCCTGTTCGCAAATAAAATGGTACTCCAATCCATTGTTTATTATCGATATTTACTTTCATAGATACAAATGTTTCAGTATTGCTAGATGAATTTTTTCCTATATCCTCTAAATATGAAGATATTTTTTTTCCATTTATAACATTTGATGAATATTGACCCAATATTATTTTTTCTTGGATATTGGTATCTTTAAATGGACGTAATGCTTGCAAGATTTTTATCTTTTCGTCTTTAATGCTATTAGAACATAAATCAATAGGTTGAGACATCGTTATAGTAGTTAATATTTGTAACATGTGATTTTGTACCATATCTCTAATTTGACCTGCGTTGTCAAAATACTCGTTTCTTCCTTCAACTCCTATATCTTCAGAAATAGTTATTTGAACATGATCAATAAAATTATTATTCCAATTATAATAAAAAAGTGAATTAGAAAATCTAAAAGTTAACAAATTTAATATTGTTTCTTTTCCTAGATAGTGATCAATACGAAAAACTTGATTTTCTTTAAAATATTTACTAATGTCAGAATTTATTTTTTTAGATGTTTTCAACGAAGATCCTAAAGGTTTTTCTATTATGATTCTGGAAGGTTCAACATTTAAACGTGTTTTTTTTAATCCTTTGCAAATTGCACTAAATGTGTTTTGTGGCATTGCAAAATAATATATAATTAATTTGTTTATATCATGAAACATTTTTTTTAACTCAAAAAAATTATTGGTATTATTTACATCAAGATTACAAAATTCAAACCTAAAAGAAAATACTTTCCATATATCTTCTTCTATTTTTTCTTTCATAAATTTTTTTAATGATTGTCTAACGATTTTTAGATAATCCTTTTTGTCCCACTGAGCTCGTCCTACACCTATAATTCGCATATCTTTTGATAATTTTTTATTTTTTTCTAATTGATATAGAGAAGGTAATAATTTTCTGCAAGAGAGATCTCCTTTTGCACCAAATATAACCAAATCACATGTAGTATTTATATTGTTCATAATTATTTCCTTGTTATTTTAAGTTTTGAATATTTTAATTGACATTTTTAGTGTGATGCAATGTCTGTGATTGTAATTTTATTTAAAATAGTTTTTACGAAATAAAAAGATAATATATGAGATTTTTTAAATTTTTGTGGCATAGAATAAATGTAATTATTATTTATTTAGTACGTATAATAATGTATAGTAGCATTACATCAAATAAAAATAAAATTTCTTGATTTTATCTAAATAAAAATAATTTTTGAAATGATATATTTATCATTTAAAATTAATTTTTTATAACAGTGCATTTGAATCTAAACGTTATTGAAAAATAAAAAACTTTTTAAATACAAATTTGATTCAACATTTAATTTTAATAATTATATAAAATATTACAAATATGAAACGCATAAAAAATCAGTTTAAACGAACTAAAATTGTTGCTACTTTGGGCCCTTCTACAGATAATAATACTATTCTTGAGAATATGATAAAATCTGGTGTTAACGTTATTAGGTTAAATTTTTCTCATGGTACTCAAAAAGAACATGAGCTTCGAGCTAAAAATGCCAAAAATATTATGAAAAAACTAGGAGTATACATTGCGTTACTAGGTGATTTACAAGGTCCTAAAATTCGAATTTCAAAATTTGAAAAAAATAAAATTTTCCTTAATTTAAACGATACATTCATATTGGACGTTGATTTCGATAAAAATAAAGGAAATGAAAAACAAGTAGGAGTAGATTACAAAAAATTATCAAATGATGTTTCTGGAGGCGATATTTTATTGTTAGATGATGGAAGAATTCAATTAAAAGTAACAAATATAATAGGTAATAAAATATTTACTCAAGTAATTGTAGGAGGAATGTTATCTAATAATAAAGGAATTAACAAGTTAGGGGGAGGGTTGTCAGCTGATACATTAACCGAAAAAGATAAAAAAGATATAAAAATTGCTTCTAATATTGGAGTAGATTATTTAGCAATTTCTTTTCCTCGTTGCAGCGAAGATTTAAATCTTGCACGTAATTTGGCTTTGGAATCTGGAAGTTCAGCTAAAATAATTGCAAAAATAGAACGTGCTGAAGCAGTAGCTAATCAAAGTATCATAGACGATATTATATTAGCATCGGATGCTATTATGGTAGCTAGAGGAGATTTAGGTATAGAAATAGGAGATTCTGAATTAGTTGGAGTTCAAAAAATTTTGATTAGACGTGCTAGACAATTGAATAGGGTTGTTATAACAGCAACACAAATGATGGAATCCATGATTATTCATCCTATGCCTACTAGAGCAGAAGTTATGGATGTTGCTAATGCTGTTTTGGATGGTAGTGATGCTGTAATGTTATCAGCAGAAACAGCTTCTGGAAAATATCCGATCGAAACAATTCAAATGATGTCTAAAATTTGTACAGGAGCTGAAAAGATGCCAAGTATAAACGTATCTCGTCATCGATTAAATGATAAATTTTATGATATTGAAGAAGCAATTGCTATGTCAGCTATGTATACAGCTAATCATTTACAAGGAATTACAGCAATTATTACTATGACAAAATCAGGAAAAACCGCTTTAATGACGTCTAGAATTACTTCAGGACTTCCTATTTTTGCTTTGTCTTCTGAGATTAAAACTTTAAGACTTACATCGTTGTATCGTGGAGTTACTCCAATATTTTTTAATAGCAAAAATTCAGGTGTATCTGCCGCTAATGATGCAATTATTTTATTAAAAGAAAAAGGGTTTTTAAATGATGGAAATTTAGTAATTATTACGCAAGGAGATGTTATGGGAAAAATTGGAACAACTAATACTAGCAGAATCTTACAAGTATAATTAATTGTTTAGATAAAATATATTAGGTTTTTTATTTTTAATTTACAGTGTCTATTAAAGTTTTTTAAGAAAAGTAAATATTTTTTTTGAAAGTTGTAAATATGTTTTAAGATCTTTTTCCGACAATTTTTCTAAAATTATTAATTTTTCTGGATTGACAACTTTGTTCTTTTCCCATATTTCATAATGTAAATGTGGGCCTGTCGAATAGCCTGTATTTCCGGATAATCCAATTTTTTCACCTTTCTTTACTATATCTCCTACTTTTACTAATATTTTTTTCAAATGCATATATCTACTTGTATATTGAACGTTATGTTTGATGGTAATGTATTTTCCTGCAGCTATACTAGATTTAGTTTTTATAATTTCTCCATTTCCTATTGAAAGTATGGGAGTTCCTATTGGTACAGCTATATCTACACCTTGATGTGGGGAAATTTTTTTTGTTATTGGATTTAATCTATTTGGATTAAAATTTGAAGAAATTCGATATTTTTTTAAAACTGGAAATTTAAGAAATACTCCCATTAAGCTATATCCTTTTTGATCATAAAATTTTCCGTTTTTTGCTAATATTCCATAATAATTAATAGAGCTATTATATATTTTTAATCCTATAATTTTATTTTTATAAATTTTTTCGTCAAAAATATTCTTTTTAATTAGAATACTAAATTGGTTATAAAAGTTTAATTGATGGTAATGAATTTGATATTTGATAATACTTATTATATTTTTAATTTCATTTATATCTAATCCAGAATTTTTAGATTTTTTTATGAAATCAGTATTTAATTGTCCTTTAATACTTATGTATTCGCAATATTTTTGTGTTCCATGCATAAAAATATTTTTACTAATTAAATAATGTATATTGTTTTTTGATAATTTATAAAAATTTATATTTCTTTTTTTAAATATATTTGTTGAATATAGTGGTTTTAAAATTTTATTTAAAGAAAAAAAATTGTTTAAAAAGATAAAAGATGTATTATTTTTTTGAGAACATGGAAAATAATGTTCTTTTAAAAAAAATTTTTTTATAGATTTTTTATGAATTATATTTTTATAAACATCTTTTTTATTTTTTTTGACTGTATTTTCATATTTGTTTTTAGATTTAATTATGTTATTGTGTTTTGTATTACAATTCATAATTGTTACAAAGAAAATCATAATTGTTAAAAATTTTTTTAAATTTGTATATTTTTCTATAAAAATAAAAAAAATATTTTTAAGTTTATATAACACACTTTGTTTTTCCTATATTTATTATAAATTATAAACAAAAAATATTTTAATGAAGTGTTTTATTATATTTGTTTATTTATTTTTAAACTGTTTTTTATAAAGAAATTTAAATTTTAAATGTTTAAGAATGTGCAGTTTTTAAGTTTTTCGTTATCACTGATTTTTGTAATATTTTTAAAAATTTGTAATATTTTATTATTTTTTATTTTTTGTAAGAATTACACACATATATACATGAATAAATATCTTGTAGTTAAAAATAACTCTTATGATTTTTTATTTTAAATAAATAAGATTTTATGATAGCATATTAAACTGATAAATTTAATATTATTTTTTGATAAATATGTCTTTATTTGTTTCTGTAAAAAATGTCTCAGTTAAATTTAATAAAGTAAAAATTCTGTCTAATATCTCATTAGAATTAAAATCAAATTATATTTTGACGTTGATAGGGCCTAATGGAGCAGGAAAATCTACCTTAGTTAAGGTGATATTAAAATTATTGCGTCCTCATAAAGGAGAAGTACTATACAATAGTAGTTTCCGCATTGGATATATGCCTCAAAAACTAAGTTTTAATACGACTCTTCCTATAACTGTAAATAAATTTATGAATCTTTCTCAATGCAAAGAATATCCCTTAAAAATATTAGAACGTGTAAATGCTACTCATTTACAAAATGTTTTATTAAAAAATTTGTCTAGTGGAGAAATGCAAAAAATACTATTAGCTCGTGCGTTATTAAACAATCCTCAGTTACTAGTTTTAGATGAACCTACTCAAGGAATTGATGTATTAGGTCAAACTATTTTTTATAAATTAATCAATAACATAAAAAGGGAACTAAACTGTTCTATTTTAATTGTGTCACATAATTTAAACTTGGTTATGTTTAATACTGACGAAGTTATTTGTCTTAACAAACATATTTGTTGTTCAGGATCTCCAGAAGTGATATCTAAAAATTCTAAGTTTATTGCTATTTTTGGACACTTAGAAAAAAATAAATTAGCTTTATATCATCATAAACATAATCATTTTCATGATTTTTAAAATCGTATTAGACTTAATATCAAGAGAATATAATAAGATATGTGCGAATTAATTTTTTCTGGATGGTTAGCTGGTATGTTTTTGACTTTAATTTCTGGGCCTCTTGGATCGTTTATAATTTGGCGTCGTATGTCTTCATTTGGAGATACTTTGTCACATTCTTCACTGTTAGGTATTGCATTTTCTATTTTATTTAATATACATCCATTTTATATAGTTCTTTTAATAATTTTATGTTTTGGCATGTTTATACATTGGTTAGACGATAATTCGTCTTTGTCTTTAGATACTATTCTTGGAATTATCGGTTATAGTTCGTTATCTCTTGGAATGATAATTATGAGTATAGTATCTGATGTTAAAAAAGCACAATTTACGAATTATTTATTCGGGAATTTATTAGAAATAAATAATCATGATTTAATTCTTATATTTTGTATTTCTCTTTCTATTTTTATGATTTTATTAAAGTATTGGAATCTTATGCTTTTAGTCACTATTAATTCAGATCTTGCTAAAGTAGATGGAATTAACATTCAAAGAATCAATTTTATTTTAATTTTTTTAATTGCATTAACCATTAGTATTGCAATAAAATTTATAGGATCTTTAATTATTATATCATTATTACTAATTCCTTCAGCAACTGCACAAAGTTTTTCTTCTTCTCCTGAAATTATGGCTTTTTTTTCAATTTTAATAGGAATGATTTCGTTAACAGGTGGAGTAATATTTTCGATGTTATTTAATATTCCTATTAGTCCTTCTATTGCATTATTTTCAACTAGTATATTTTTAGTTGGATATATAATAAAATAAATTAATTTTTAAAATTATTTTTATAAAAGTATCTTTTAAATATGTTTTTAAAAAATTAAAAATACAAAGAACTTTATAATTTTTAATTTTAAATAATATGTGAAATAATTAATAAAATTTTTACATTTTTTATGAGTTTTTAAATTATTTAAGACTATTTTAATATTTAAATTATTAGTTCGTTGGGAGCTTCTGTTGTTAAACATGCAGCAGAAGTAGTTTTTGGAAAAGCAATTACATCTCTAATATTATTACTAAACGTTAATAACATAACTATTCTGTCTAGTCCTAACGCTATTCCAGCATGGGGTGGAGTTCCAAAACGCAACGCTTTTAAAAAAAAACCAAATTGTTTGTCTTGATCATTTTTACCAATTTTTAATATATCAAAAATAATTCTTTGGGTGTTTTCATCGTGAATTCTTTCAGATCCACTTCCTACTTCATATCCATTAATCACTAAATCGTATGAATGTGACAAACTATGATTTATTTTTTCTTTTGACATCAAATCGTCTATATTTTTAGGAGCAGTAAATGGATGATGCATAGAAATATAATTTTTCAATTCATCTTGAACAAATAATGGAAAATTAATAATCCATACTGGTTTCCAAATTTTTTTTTCTGTGATATTTAAATCATTTCCAATTTTTATTCTTAATTCACTCATAGCATGACTAACTTTATTTTTAGAATCTAAAAGCAAAAATATAATATCACCATTTTTTGCACAAGTTTTTTTGAATAATTCTTTTAAGTAATTTCTATGTGATGCATTTTTAACTAAGTTTTTTTGGTTTTGTGTATTTTTTACTTTAATAAAAAATAATTCTTTTTCACTGTAATTCTTAATAAATTTTTTATAATTATTTAATTGATTATTTTCTAAAATGGATCCCCCAGGAATACATAATGCAATTATTGTATCATTCTTCTCAAACTTAAATGTGGAAAATAAATCATTTTCTTTTATTTTTGAAATTTCAGTAACATTTGTAAGTTGCAATGGATTTCTTAAATCAGGTTTGTCAGTTCCGTATATTTGCATAGATTCATGAAAAGTTAAAACCGGAAAATCTCTTAAATCGATTTTTAATATTTTTTCCCACAAAAATTTTATTGATTTTTCAACAATTTTTCGTATTTTTTCCCCTTTCATAAATGAAGCTTCAATATCGATTTGTGTAAATTCTGGTTGTCGATCTGATCTAAGATCTTCGTCTCGAAAACATTTTGCAATTTGATAATATCTATCTATTCCAGAAATCATTAATAATTGTTTAAATAGTTGAGGAGATTGAGGTAAAGAATAAAATTTGTTTTTATGAATGCGACTAGGAACAATATAATCGCGAGCGCCTTCTGGTGTAGACCTCGTTAATAAAGGAGTTTCAATGTCTAAAAATTTATTTTTATTCATGAATAATCTAATGTAATTAGTAATTTTACTCCTTATTATCATATTCTGAGTCATTTTAAATCGTCTTAAATCTAAATAACGAAATTTTAATCGTAATTCATCTAAATTTTTATAGCTAAGATCTAACGGTAATGGCTGTGATATATTAAAAATATTTAATTCTAATGCTAAAACTTCTATTTCTCCAGTATTTAATTTGAGATTTTTATTATTATTATCTCGTTTTTTTACAATTCCTTTTATTTGAATACAATATTCATTTTTCAAATTAATTGCTTTTTTAAACAAATCCTTAGATGATTTATGAAAAAATACTTGTATTATACCTTCTCTATCTCTCATATCTAAAAATAACATTTTTCCAAAATTTCTAATTTTATTTACCCATCCACAGAGTACTACTATTTTGTTTATGTCTTTGATGTTTAATTCTCCGCAATATTTTGTACGCATATTATTAATCCTACATTTTAGAATATTTTAAAATTTCAACTTTAAAAAATTATCTACTTCTAAATATAATTCTTCCCTTACTTAAGTCATAAGGAGTTAATTCTAACGTTACTTTATCTCCTGTTAAAATTCGAATATAATTTTTTCGCATTTTTCCAGAAATATGCGCGATTACAACATGTTTATTATCTAATTCTACACGAAACATAGTATTAGGAAGTGTATCAATTACTGTTCCTTGCATTTCAATATTATTTTCTTTAACCATTTTTATTATCCTTTTAGACATTTAATATATAAGTTTACAAAATTTTTTAAATAGTTATGATTTAATGCTTATGAGATGAAGTGAAATTTTCTATTTTACCAAGGAATTTTTCTGCGTCTAATGCTGCCATACAACCACTAGAAGCTGCGGTAATTGCTTGTTTATAAGTATAATCTATAACATCTCCTGCTGCGAAAATACCAGGAATACTAGTTTGTGTAAAATTTCCATTCAAATTAGATTCAACCACTATATAATCATTTTTCATAGTAAGTTGATTTAAAAAAATTTTTGTATTTGGTTTATGCCCAATAGTTATAAATATTCCTGATACTTGTATTTTTTTGATTTTTTTGCAACATATAATATTAATTCCAGTTACACCTTTTTTATCTCCTAAAATATCATGTACTGTGCTTTCTTGATATAAAATAATACGATTATTTTTTGCTTTTTTTAGTAATCTTTCAACTAATATTTTTTCAGCACGAAAAGAATTTTTTCGATGAATTAAATATACCTTTTGTGCTATATTGGATAAGTATAATGCCGCTTCAATAGCAGAATTTCCTCCTCCAACAACAGCAACATTTTTATTTTTATAAAAAAATCCATCGCAAATAGCACATGTTGATACACCTTTTCCTTTAAACTTTTTTTCTGATAATAAACCTAAATATTTTTCTTGAGCTCCTGTAGCAATTATAATTGCATCAGAAGTATATTTTTTATGGGATTCACTCACTAATTCGAAAGGATTTTTTTTGAAGTTTACTTTTATAATTGCTTCAGAAATTATTGTAGTATTAAATAATTTTACATGATTTTCCATTCTATTCATTAATTTTATTCCAGATATTACTTGAGGATCTCCTGGCCAATTTTCAATTGAATTAGTGTTTATTAATTGTCCTCCCGGATTCGCTCCTGTAAATAATAAAGGCGAAAGATTAGCACGAGATGCATAAATAGCTGCGGTACATCCTGCTGGCCCAGATCCAATAATAATCAATTTTTTGTGTTGAACAACATTTTTATTCATTTTCAATTTTTAAGTTTTTATATGTGTATTATTTAATTATAAAAATTATTTTATCATACAAAAGAATTTTTATAATTAAATAATACGTTCTGTAATATTATTTTTTAATCAATAGGATTAGGGTTTTTTAATGAAGAACATAAAGATATTTTTAATAAGACTTTTTATTTTTTAATATACTACATTGTTTTACAATAAGAAAAATTTTAAAAATATTTTTTAAAAACATTACCTAAATATAATCTAAAATATTATATCAATTTACATTAATAAAAATGGAATATTTAAACACATAAAGTTGTGAAAACAATAGTTATAAAATTGTTTCTTATAAATAAGTTAAAATATTTTAAACAAATTATGTTTTGAGCAAATTTGAATATAAAAATAACAAACAAAATATTATATAAACAAAATGAAAAAGTTAATTAAAATATATATTATTTTTTATTTTAGTATTTTTGTTCTTGATTTATTATTAAAGTTAAATATAAATTTTTATAAAACTATAAAACTTATTCATAATATGTTAAATATTAAACTATTACGCAGCGACATTAATCGTATTTCTCAAAAATTAGAACAAAAAAGTTTCTTTTTAGATATAAAAAAATTTATTCATCTAGAAAAAAGAAGAAAATTTTTATTAAAAGAAACTGAAAATTTGCAATTCAAGCGAAATGTTATTTCAAACCTTGTAAGAGATCAACAAAAAAAAAATAAAAATTGTTCTAACTTAAAAAACGAATCACGTATGATTTCTGAAAAATTGTTGTTAGTGAAAAAAAAATTATACGATTTATTAAAAGATATCAATTTATTTTTAAGTCATATTCCTAATATTCCTGATAATTCTGTTCCTATTGGATATAATAGTAAAGACAATAAAGAAATAAGTAACTGGGGAACTATTCATAATTTTTCTTTTAAAACAAAAGATCACGTCGAATTAGGAAATCAACTTAACGGTTTTGATTGGAAATCTTCTGCTAAAATATCGGGTTCTAGATTTGCTGTAATGAAAGGAAACATTGCTTTATTACATCGTGCATTAGGGCAATTCATGATGGATATACATACTGTACAACATAAATATTTAGAAACTTATGTTCCATATTTAGTTTTTAAAGATAGTTTATATGGAACGGGGCAACTCCCGAAATTTAGTATGGATTTATTTTATACTCAAGATTTATCTCATACTACTAACAGTAGTAGTTATGTCCTCATACCCACAGCAGAAGTTCCCTTAACTAACTTATTTCGAAATTGTATTTTAGAAGAAAAACAATTACCTATAATGCTAGTTGCTAATACTCCTTGTTTTCGTGCAGAATCTTCTTCATATGGACGTGATACTAAAGGTTTGATTAGAATGCATCAATTTGAAAAAGTTGAAATTGTTCAAATAGTTCATCCTAATAGTTCTATGGAAAAATTAGAAGAACTAACTTCTCATGCAGAAAAAATTTTAATGTTATTAGAATTACCATATAGAAAGGTATTATTATGTTCAGGTGATACAAGTTTTTCTTCTGCTAAAACTTATGATTTAGAAGTATGGTTTCCATCAAAAAATTCTTATTGTGAAGTATCATCTTGTTCGAATATGTTAGATTTTCAATCACGTCGTATACAAGCTAAATTTCGATCAAAATCGGATCATAGAAATTATTTCATACATACAATTAATGGATCAGGATTGGCAATTGGACGAACGTTAGCTTCAATTTTAGAAAATTATCAACAATCTGATGGGCGAGTCAAGATACCTAAAATTTTACGAGATAATTATATGAGAGGTTTAAAATTCTTATAAAATAATCTTTTAAAAATTAATATTTGTATTTCAATTCGATTAATTAAATATTAACTTTTTTGCAGAGATTGATAAAAATATATGGAAAAAAATACAGTTTATAACTTTAGTGCAGGTCCTTCCATGTTGCCAAAAGAAGTATTAAAAGTAATACAATTAGAATTCGGAAATTGGAAACATCATGGAAAATCAATAATAGAAATTAGCCATAGATCTAAAGAATTTTTGTTAATTTTAGAAAGATTAGAATTTAATCTGCGCAATTTATTAAATATTCCAAAACATTATCAAGTATTGTTTTGCCATGGCGGGGCGAGAGGACAATTTTCTGCTATTCCAATGAATCTGCTAGGAAATAATAAATATGCAGATTATGCTCATAGTGGATATTGGTCATATAAAGCATTAGAAGAAAGTAAAAAATATTGCGTTCCTAACATTATTAATATAAAAAACAAGATAAATTGCAAAGATTACATTTTTCCTATGAATGATTGGGAAATCAATTCTAAAAACGCATATCTTCATTATTGTCCTAATGAAACTATTGAAGGCATTGCTATACATGAAGAACCAAATTTTAATGATAATATTATTGTAGTAGGAGATTTTTCATCGACTCTATTTTCTCGAGTTATAAATATTGAAAAATATGGTGTTATTTATGCTAGTGCACAAAAAAATATAGGTCCATCTGGAGTTACTATAGTTATAATACATCAAGACTTATTAGGAAAATCTAAAGATATATGTCCTTCTATTTTAAATTATACAACAATGTCTCAAAACAATTCTATGTTTAATACACCCACTACATTTTCTTTATATGTGTCAGATTTAGTTTTAAAATGGATAAAAAAATTAGGTGGGTTAAAAACAATGGAAAAATTAAATAAAAAAAAGGCAATGTTATTATATAACATGATAGATAGTACTAATTTTTATATTAATAATATTTCCAATCGTAATCGTTCTTATATGAATGTTGTATTTAAGATTAGAGATGAACATCTTCATTCACTATTTTTAGAAAAATCTTATAATTTTGGATTGCATTTTTTGAAAGGCCATAGTGCTATTGGAGGTTTACGTGCATCTATTTACAATTCTATGCCTGTAGCGGGTGTAAATAAATTAATAAAATTTATGAAAATTTTTGAGGAAAAATATAAATAAACTATATTTTATACAATAAATATTATTAAATTTTAAATTATACTATTAAGTTTATTTGAACAATTATTTTAGAGAAATTAATAATGGAAAAAACTTTAACATTAGATCCAATTTCATTGGTTGATGGAACAGTACAATTGCCGGGTTCAAAAAGTATTTCTAATAGGGTATTATTGTTATCTTCTATGTCAGATGGAATTACCAATATACATAATTTATTGTTCAGTGACGATACTAAATATATGTTAAATGCATTAAAAATTTTTGGTATAAATTTTGTTTTATCTAAAAACAATACTGTGTGTGAAATTCAAGGAAGATCTGACCCATTGTATGCAAACAAAGAAATTTCTCTTTTTTTAGGAAATGCTGGAACAGCTGTAAGATTTTTGACAGCAGTATTATCTCTAAATAATAATAATGTATTATTAACTGGTGATTCTCAAATGAAAAAGAGACCTATAAAACATTTAGTTGATGCGTTAAAACAAGGAGGAGCAAATATTCAATATTCCGCAGTTAAAAATTATCTTCCAATTTATATACGAGGAGGATTTTCCGGAGGAGAAATAACTGTTGATGGATCTATTTCTAGCCAATTTTTAACAGCTTTACTGATTGCATCTCCATTAGCTAAATTAGATTCTAAAATAACAATAAAAGGAAAATTAGTTTCTCAACCTTATATCGACATGACTCTTAAATTGATCAAAAAATTTAAAGTAAATATTATAAATGATTCTTATAATTTCTTTTATATTAAAGGAAATCAAAGATATCAATCCCCAGGTAATTATTTGATTGAAGGAGATGCATCATCTGCTTCTTATTTTCTTGCATCAGCCGCAATTAAAGGGGGATCAGTATGTGTTACAGGAGTTGGTTCAAACAGTATTCAAGGAGATACAGAATTTTCAAAAGTACTTAAAAAAATGGGAGCATTCGTTACTGTAGGAAAAAATTTTATTTATTGTAGAAAAGGAACATTACGTGGTATTGACTTAGATTTGAATCGTATTCCGGATGCTGCAATGACTATTGCTATAGTAGCTTTATTTTCTAAAGGAGATACTGTTATAAAAAACATTTATAATTGGAGAGTGAAAGAAACTGATAGATTATCAGCAATGTCTATAGAACTAAAAAAAATAGGTGCTAAAATACAAGAGGGGAATGATTATATTCATATTTCTCCTCCAAAAAAATTTTGTTATGCTAGAATTAATACTTATAATGATCATAGGATGGCTATGTGTTTTTCTTTAATAGCGTTATCTAACGTCAAGGTTACTTTATTAAATCCTGATTGTGTGAATAAAACATTTCCAAATTATTTCGATGAGTTGAAATTTATTAGTTTTTAAAATACTATTTTTTTTATTAATATTTTTATTCGTGTAAAAATATATTTGTGTATTATATTAGATAAATTTATTGTAATCTGTTAAAAATAAATTATTTAAGAAATAATTATAAGAAAATTTAAATTAATATATTTTAAAGCTTTTTATAAAAATTTGTAATTAATATTATTTATATAAATTTAAAAACTTAGGAATAACATAATATAAAAAATTTTTAAATAAAACATTTGAAATTGTATCTAAAAACTTTAAATTAAATATTCTTAAAAATAATAATTTAAAGAATTTGTAACTTTTAAAATTATAGACTATAAAATACATATCAAACTTATGTGAATTAATAATATTTTAATAATACAAATATATAAAATATAATTTGTAATATTTACACTAAATTGTTAAAGAGACAAAAATTTTTTTAATAGTTTATGCTACATTTTTTAACTAAAATTAAATATCTCTTAAATTTTTGCAAAGAAAAAATCAATTTGTAACACTACTTTAAACAGAAAAAATATAGTTTTTATAATAATGATGATTGTGTCTTATTTTTATTTTTTATGTTATTTTAGGTTTAATTAAACCTTGTAAAAAAATAATATATATATAGAATTACATAAAAATTTAGAAATTTCCAAGTATTGAACATTTAACTCGAGCTATAATAATGAATATTATGGGACATATAAAAAACATTGTTTTACATGATGTAAAAATAGATGTTTCTAACTATAATTTAAGATTATTAATATGAATGAATCGTTTTCTCAACTATTTGAAGAATCTTTAAAAAAAATTAACACGAAACTTGGATCTATTATTCAAGGTGTTGTAATTTCTATAAAAAAAGATACAGTGTTAGTTGATGCCGGATTAAAATCTGAATCCAATATTCCTATAGAACAATTTAAGAATTCTAAAGGAAATATAGAAATACAAATAGGAGATAAAGTAGATGTAGCATTAGATGCTATTGAAGATGGATTTGGAGAAACCATATTATCCCGTGAAAAAGCTAAACGACATGAAGCATGGTTATTATTAGAAGAATCGTATAAAGATTCTAAAACAGTAATAGGAATAATAAATGGAAAAGTAAAAGGGGGTTTTACAGTAGAATTAAATGAAATTCGAGCATTTTTACCTGGATCATTAGTGGATATTCGTCCTATTAGAGAAACTGCTCATTTAGAAGGAAAAGAATTAGAATTTAAAGTTATTAAATTAGATAAAAAACGCAATAATGTAGTTGTATCACGTCGAGCAGTTATAGAGTCAGAATATAATATTGAGCGTAATTTATTATTAAAAAGTTTACAAGAAGGTATGCAAGCGAAAGGAATTGTAAAAAATCTTACTGATTATGGAGCATTTGTAGATTTAGGAGGAGTGGATGGATTATTACACATTACTGATATGGCATGGAAAAGAGTAAAACATCCCAGCGAAATAGTCAATATAGGAGATGAAATTATAGTTAAAATATTGAAATTCGATAGAGAAAAAACAAGAGTATCATTAGGATTAAAACAATTAGGAGATGATCCATGGAAAGAGATTTCGAAAAAATATCCGGAAGGCTTTAAATTAAAAGGAAGAGTAACTAATTTAACTGATTATGGATGTTTTGTTGAAATTGAAGAAGGAATAGAAGGTTTAGTGCATGTTTCAGAAATGGATTGGACTAATAAAAACGTTCATCCATCAAAAGTAGTGAATGTTAATGCTATAATTGAAGTGATGGTATTAGATATTGATGAAGAAAAAAGACGAATTTCTTTAGGAATAAAACAATGCAAAATTAATCCATGGAAAGAATTTTCGAAAGAAAATAGCAAAGGGAAAATAGTACAAGGAAAAATAAAATCTATTACCGATTTTGGAATTTTTATAGGACTTCATGGAGGAATTGATGGATTAGTTCATTTGTCCGATATATCCTGGATTGTATCAGGAAATGAAGCAGTTAAAAAATATAAAAAAGGTGATGAAATTTCGGCAAAAGTATTACAGGTAGATTCTGAAAGAGAACGCATTTCTTTAGGAATTAAACAATTAGAAGAAGATCCATTTGTCAAATATGTTTCTAATTACAAAAAAGGGAACGTAGTTTCTGGAATTGTCAAAAAAATTAGTAACGAAATGATTACTGTTCGTTTATCTGAGTTTGTTGAAGGATATATTAAACTTGCAGAGCTTTCTAATAATGCACAATTTAATAGCGATTTAATTTCATCGCATTTTGTATGTGGGACAAAAATAAATATAAAATTGAATAATATAGATAGAAAAAATAGAATAATTAGTTTATCTTCTATATTACCTGAATTTTCAAAAAAAATAGAAATTGTAGATCCAAAAAATCAAGAGACAAATGATAAAAATTTTTCAAATGCTATGACTGAGGCATTTAAAGCTGCTAAAACGTAAAATATTTCGTTGAAATCAAAAAAAATAAAAGTATTATCTTAACTTTTTTAAAAAAAAATAAAAATTTAATTTTATCAATGTGTGAATAAGTAATAGGTTTTGAGAAATTTATTTTTAAATGATAAAATTTATAATTTAATTCTACGGTATGTGCTTAAATGTTTTTAATAAGTAACTTATTTACAATTTCGAGTAAATTTTAACAATGAAAAAAAAAATTATTGTAGCTAATTGGAAATTAAATGGAAGTATAGCATTGCTAAATGATGTATTAAAACCTATAGCTAACTTTGTTAATTCTCATGAAATATATTCAAAATTAATTATTGCTCTGCCTTTTGTATATTTATATCCAGCATATAATATTGTTATGGACACAAAAGTTATAATCGGAGCACAAAACGTTGATATACATCCTTACGGTGCTTTTACTGGAGAAATATCAGCTAATATGTTAAATGATATTCATATAAAATTTGTTATAATAGGACATTCTGAAAGAAGATTGTATCATAAAGAAAATAACCAATTAATTGCAGAAAAATTTAAAATAGTTAAAAACTCTGGATTAATTCCAATATTGTGTATTGGAGAAACTGAAAAAGATCATAGTCTTTTTATGGCTAAAAAAATATGTCGAGAACAAATTGATGAAATAATACATTTATTAGGGGAAAAAGCTTTTAATAATACAATTATTGCTTATGAACCTGTATGGGCTATTGGATCAGGAAAAACACCATCTTCTAACTTCATAAAAGAAGTATGTGATTTTATAAAAGTTTACATTTTAAATAAACAAAATATAAATGAAAATTCATTTTTTATTCAATATGGCGGTTCGGTTAATGAAAAAAATATTCAAGAAATATGTAATATTTCTAGCATCGATGGAGTTTTAGTTGGATCAGCATCATTGTTACTTGACTGTTTTTTAAAAATATTAACTATAGTATCTAAAGAATATCAAAAATCATTTTTAAACTGTTAAAGTATTTAATTAAATTTTAAATTTAATAAATTTATAGAAGCAAACAGACATAATAGTACCAAAAATAGTTCCAAGAATAGGTATAATAAAACTAGTTATACCTACTCCACCTGTAAATGCCATATTCCCCCACCCTGAAAAATAAATAAACAATCGAGATCCAATATCTTGTGCAGGATTTAAAGTAAAAGCAGTTAAGGGAGAAATTATAATATTTAGTATAAATATCAACGTACCTATCAATATAGGAGAAAGGATATTGTTAGAGATAAAAAACTTTTGTTGACTTTTAAGAAAAATAATAATTAAAACAAATATAAAAGTAATGATAGTTTCTATTACAAAAATATTTTTTATATCTATATTTTTATTTGGAAAAAAAGAGAAAATAGAAGCTAAACTTAAACTATCTATACTACCTCTTAAAATTTTATTTTGTTTTTCAAATTTTATCAATATATCATAATATGATTCGTAAACTATAACGGAAGAAAAGAAAGATCCTAATGTTTGAGATATAATGTAAGGTATTATTTTATTTTTTTTAAAATTAAATAATAAGAAAAACGAAAGAGTAATAATGGGATTTAAATGTACTTTAGAAGATATAAAGGAACTAAGATATATTGCAGTACATGTACTTATCCCTAAAATACAACTGAATTCCCATAAACTATTTTCAGATTTATATATTAATTGCATTAATGCAATATAGCTAGAATTAAAAAAAACTATTAATCCTGTACCAAGAAATTCAGAAATACATTCTACTAGTAATATAATTTTTTGATTTACATTACTCATTTTTAGATTCCTTTGGTATAGGATTAAATGTCAAATTAATACTTTATAATACGAAATAATAAAATTTTATATATTTACACATTAACATATTTAATATTATTTATTAATATAATTTTTTTGCAGTAACTAGCCAATCGAATTTGAAGGGTCTTTTCATATTTTTTAATGCATCTGTAATATCATGATTTACTATTTTTTCATTTCTAATTCCTATGCATCTTCCTTGGTATCCTTGTAATAACAGTTCTACAGCATATTCGCCCATTCTCGATGCCAATATCCGATCAAATGCTCTTGGAGCTCCACCTCTTTGTATATGTCCTAAAATTGTTGCACGGGTTTCTCTTTGTGTTTCTTTCTGGATATATTTAGCAAGTTTTTCAACATCACAAATGCACTCAGTAATTGCAACTATTGCGTGTTTTTTCCCTTTTTTTATTCCTGTTTTAATTTCTTTTATTAACTCATTTCGTACATATTTAATTTCAGGAAGTACAATAAACTCACAACCTCCTGCTATAGCAGCAGCCAATGTTAAATCTCCACAATTTCGTCCCATAACTTCTACTATAGAAATTCTTTGATGTGAAGAAGATGTATCACGTAACCTATCAATTGCTTCTACTACTGTTTCTAATGCTGTATAATATCCTATTGTATAATCAGTTCCTGCTACATCATTATCAATGGTTCCTGGTATGCTAATACAAGGAAATCCCATGTCTGTTAATTTCTTTGCACCTATATATGATCCCCCACCCCCAATAACTACTAAAACATCTATATTACGTTTTTTCATATTTTGAATCGAAGTTAATCTTATTTCTTTTTTAACAAAATCAGGAAATCGAGCAGATCCAAGGAATGTTCCTCCTCTATTAATCATATCAGAAACACTAAATCTATCTAAAATAGTTATTCTATCTTCATAAAGTCCTCGATATCCATCATATATTCCAATTATTTCTAAATTTTTTCTTAATGCAGTTCTTACTACTCCTCTAATTGCTGCATTCATCCCTGGAGAATCCCCCCCACTAGTTAGTACACCAATTTTTTTAATCATTTCATTCTCTAAAATAATCAATATTAAATTTTATATGTATGTTACTTAAATTAACATAAAAAGTTAGAAATTTTACCATATATGAATGGGATGTTTAAAAAAACTTTAGTGAAGATAATTTAACAATGCATATATTTTTAAAAATATTAAAATTGCTAATAAATTACTGTAAACAATAATATTTTATCGGTTCAAACTGATAATTAAATTCATATACTATAGGTGCACCAGTTATTATATTTAAATGCATGATGTCTTCATCACTCATATTATCTAAATATTTAATTAATGCACGAAGGGAATTTCCGTGTGCTGTTATAATTATTTTTTTTTTCTTTTTTAAATTAGGGAAAATAACATTTTTCCAAAAAGGGATTACTCTCTTAGAAGTAGCTTGTAAACTCTCGGATAATGGAATGTCATTTAAACTCATATCGGAATATCTTGGATTTAACGATAGTACTTTTCTTTCAGATAAATCTGCCTCTGGGGGATAAACATGAAATCCTCTTCTCCATTGTTGTACTTGAGCATTTCCATATTTTTTTATTACTTCATCTTTATTTAATCCTTGCAAAGCACCGTAATGACGTTCATTTAAACGCCAAGTTTTTTTAACTGGAATCCATGATTGATCCAAATATTTTATTATAGTCCAGAGAGTATGAATGGATCGTTTTAAAATAGAAGTATATGCATAGTTGAAACTAAAACCATTTGATTTTAATATTTTAGCACATTTTATCGCTTCAATAATACCTGTTTCTGATAAATCTATATCTTTCCATCCTGTAAATCTATTTAATTGATTCCATTGGCTTTCGCCATGTCGCATTAAAATAAGTTTATATATTTTCATAATATTATAACCTTTTAATTATATATGATAAACAAATTTTTATTTTTTACAATATTTTATAACTATAATTATGTATAATATAAATATATTTTATATATACTTTTAACCCTTAATTTTTTGATAAATAAAAGTTAATTGTAAATTGAAGAATTATAGTGTATACATATTATATTATTAATTAAGTCTATTAAAGATAAATGTTAAATTTTATATAAAAATTTTTTATTTTTTTAAAATATTTTTATAAATTTTAAAAAAATTAATTTATAAAAATTCAAATATTTATTTAATTTTAAATTAAAACTACGAATTAAAATTTAATAATTGAAAACATTTATATATTTGTTGTTTAAAATATTTTTTTGTTTTATGATTTATAAATATTTATCAGATTAAATCAATTTTTGCGTTATCTTGGTTGAAAATATAAATTATTGAATTTTTCGCTTTTTAAGAATAATTTTTAAAAAATTAAAAATATTATAGTTTATTTAAATAAATTAATTATTCAAATTTTTACCGAACATTAATTTATACTATTATTGTACACAATTTAATTTTTTGTATGTATATACAAGTATATAAGATATTATACGGAATTATTTTTTAAAATAGCTACTATACAATATAGTAAAAATAAAATATATTTATAGTTTCATAATTATTTACACATTTTTGTATAAATATTTAAAATACACTTTAAATTAATATAAAATATATATTAAATTCCTTAGATGTTTTACACTGCATTAGTAAAAATTTCTCCTAAATTATATAAAATACAAAAATTACAAAAAATATATTGAAACATAGGAACTATGAATGAAATTAAATAAAATTTTAAAAATTATAACTTGTGTTGTACCAGCAATGATAATGTTCTCGTGCAGCTTTCAAAAAAATAAACTTAATGAAGCAATTCCTGATAAAAATCACCAATCTACTCATTCCCAAGCAAATATTAATTTATCCGATCCATCAGAAGTATTAAAACAAGATAACATTATTTATTTTGATTTAAATAAATTTAATGTTAACTCAAAATTTTCGAAAATATTAAACAATACTATTATATTTTTGCACAATCATCCTGATGTTAATATTATTATTGAAGGTCATACCGATAAAAGAGGTTTAAATAAGTATAATATTGAATTAGGAAAACGTCGTGCAAATGCAGTAAAAATATACTTAGAAAGTAAAGGTATATCTTCTAAGCAAATTTCTATAATATCTTACGGTGCAGATAAACCAGTTGATAACGGAGATACAGAAGATGCTTATTCAAAAAATCGACGCGCAGTTATAGTATATTAATAGAAATAATTTATATATTGGTGCTAAGATTTATCATAGCACCAAAAATTTTAGATTTATTTTTAAAATTTAATTTATATGTCAAATACTCAATGAAATTCGATTAAAGTCTTCTAATAGTTCTTTTATTCTTAATAAAAAACCTACTGATTCTTTTCCATCTATCAAACGGTGATCATATGTTAATGCTAAATACATCATAGGAAGTATTTTTATATTTCCGTTTACTACCATGGGTCTTTCTTTAATAACGTGTATTCCTAAAATAGCAGATTGAGGTGGATTTATTATAGGTGTAGAAAATAGAGAACCGAAAACTCCGCCATTAGTAATAGTAAAATTGCCTTCTTTTAAATCATTTATAGTAAGTTTAGAATTTTTTCCTTTTATAGCTAATTCTCGAATGGTTCTTTCAATATCAGACATGCTCATTAAATCTACATTTTTTAAAATAGGTGCTACTAATCCTCGAGGAGTAGAAATAGCAATATTAATATTAAAGTATTTATAATAAATAATATCATCTTTTTCAATTGAAGCATTAAGATTAGGAAAACTTTTTAATGCTTCAATAACTGCTTTTATATAAAAAGACATTAAACCTAATTTAATTTTATATTTTTTTTCAAACAGTTCACCATATTTTTTTCTTAATTTCAAAATTTGTGTCATATTAACTTCATTAAATGTAGTTAAAGAAGCTGAATTATGTTTTGTTTCTAATAATTTCTCAGAAATTTTTTTTCTTAATGTAGTCATTTTAACACGTTCAATTCTTTTATCATGACATTTTTCTATAGATTTATTTTTATCTATATGATCAAGTATATTATTTGTTTGATTACTATTTACATGAATCATTACATCTTCACGTGTAATACGTCCTTTTTCCCCTGTACCTTGTATATAAGTTTTTTGTAAATTATGTTCAGATATTAATCTTCTTATCATAGGACTAATTCGTTCGTGAGAAGAAACTAATTTTTTATTTTCTGTTTCTAACTCTTGATTGGTATTTTTTGATGTTAGATGAGTAGTTTCTAAATTTGACTTAACTAATATTCCTATAATTTGTCCTGAAACAATTTTTTCTCCATTTCTTGAAATAATGTTTTTTAATTGTCCATCGAATAATGATGGAATTTCTAAAACTACTTTATCAGTTTCAATATCTACTAAAACTTCACCTTCTTTTATATGGTCTCCAGGTTTTTTGTGCCAGGTTGCAATTGTAGCTTCGGTAACTGATTCAGGAAGATTAGGAACGAGAATATTAGCTGTATTCATGTATTATCTCTTTATTTTAATTTATATTTAATGCTTCATAAATTAATTTGCTTTGTTGTTTTTTATGAATATTAATATATCCAGTAGCCGTAGACGAAGACGCACGACGTCCTACATAGCTTAAGGAAAATTTTTTAGGTAAAATCTGTATGAGATGATTTTGAATGTATATCCATGCACCTTGGTTAGCAGGTTCTTCTTGACACCATATAATATCAGTACTATGCACATACAATTTTAGTATTTTTAGTAAAATATTTTCAGGAAATGGATATAATTGTTCTATTCGTATGATAGCGATGTTACTTTGTTGATTTTCACGTTTTTGATTTAATAAATCATAATATATTTTTCCAGAACATAAAATTATTCTTTTTACAACTTTTAAATTTGTGCTATCAATTTCGTTAATTACTTTTTGAAAAGTATTATTTGAAAATTCTTTTAAAGATGAAAAAGATAATGAATAACGTAATAGAGATTTCGGAGTCATAATGATTAAAGGTTTTTTACGAATATTTAATGCTTGTCTTCTTAATAATAGATACATTTGCAGAGAAGTAGTTGGCATACAAATTTGTATATTTTTTTCAGAAGAAAGTTGAAGATATCTTTCTATTCGAGATGAAGAATGTTCTGGTCCCTGGCCTTCATATCCATGAGGTAATAACATAATTAAATTACATTTTATTCCCCATTTTTGTTCTCCAGAACAAATAAATTGGTCAATAACAACTTGTGCACCATTTGCAAAATCGCCAAATTGTGCTTCCCAAATAGTCAATGTATTTTTTTGGCTAACAGAATATCCATATTCAAATGCTAATACTGCTTCCTCTGATAATACAGAATTCCAAATATAAAATTTTCCTTGACTAGGATGTATGTTTTGTAATGGAATATATGTAGAACCATTCTTTTGATCATATATAACAGCATGTCTGTGAGAAAAAGTACCTCTACCTACGTCTTCCCCCGAAAGTCTGCAAGAAATTCCTTGATTCAATAAAGAAGCATATGCTAATATTTCTGCTGCACCCCAATCTAAGTGTTTATATCCATCAGCCATTTTTAGTCTTTCATTATATATTTTAAAGACTCTATCATGCATAGAAATATTAGAAGGAATAACATTAATTTTTTTTGCTAAATTTTTTAAAGATATTTCTGAAATATGCTGATCATTTTTTATACATATTTTAGAAAAAGTAGCATTTTTTAAAAAACGATTTTTCTTTGGTATACATTTCTTTTGAACAAATTCTAAATATTGATCATCTAATTTTTTCTTATATTTTTTGATATTAATATTTAAATAATTTTGATTAATTACATTTTTATTTATCAATTGTAAATTGTAAATATTACACAGAGTAGGATGATTTTCAATTTTTGAATACATGATAGGTTGTGTTATAAAAGGATCATCTATTTCATTATGGCCATGTCGTCTATAACAAACAAGATCTATGAATACATCTTTCTTAAAACGATTTTTATAGTCTAGGGCTAAACGTACTACAAATAATGTTGCTTCTGGATCATCTGCATTTACATGAAATATAGGAGATGAGATCATTTTAGCAACATCAGTACAATATCTGCTACTTCTTAAATCTTTGGTATCAGATGTAGTAAAACCTATTTGATTATTAATTACTATGTGCAGACTTCCATACACTGTATAACCATTAACACGAGACATATTTAATGTTTCTTGTACTACTCCTTGTCCTGAAATAGATGCGTCTCCATGTAATATCAAAGCCAGGACACTATTTGTATTTGTAATATCTTGATATGCTCGAGCAGAACCAAGAACTACTGGATTAACAATTTCTAAATGTGATGGATTAAATTTCAGATCTAAATTAATAGATCCACATGCAGTAGTTTTGCGTTCTTTAAAACCCATATGGTATTTTACATCTCCATTTTTAAGATATTTTGTTATATCCATATCAGAAAATTCATTAAATATTTCTTTAATAGGTTTATTTAAAACATTAGTTAGTACATTTAATCTTCCGCGATGAGCCATACCTAATATTATTCTATTAACATTGAATTGATAAACGTAATTAATTATTTCATGTAACATAGGTATTAACGATTCTGATCCTTCTAAAGAAAATCGTTTTGAACCTGGAAATTTAATGGAAAAATATTTTTCTAATGTTTCTGCTGAAATCAAATTTTTTAATAAGTTTTTTTTTTCCTTGTCCACAAAAATATGTTTTTTAAAATCACGTTCGATATAATTTTGTATCCATATTTTTTCATTTTCACAATCAATATGCATATATTCATACCCTATACTATTACAGTATATTTTATATAATGTAGAATATAATTGTTTTAAAGTGATAGTATTATATGAAAATTTAGATAATTTTATAGAAAACTTGATTCTAGAGATGTTAAAACATCCTTTTTTTAAAAAATTATTTAAAGGTGGAAAAAATTTTTTTTTGTTCAAATTTAATGGATCTAAATTTGAAAATTTATGTCCATATTTTCGGAAAGTATTAATAATAGTATATGCTATATGTCTAATATTTTCTTCGATATAAAAATTTTCTTTATTATTTTTTTTTATTGGTACTTCAAGATCTAATTTTTTAACAAATTCTAAAAAAAAAGCACGCCAAGATTTTTCTATAGATTGAGGATTATTTAAAAATTTTTTATATATATTTTCTAAATAATGCACGTTAGCATTTATTAAAAATGGATACTGTAATTTTCCTTTAAATTCATCTTTTTTCATAATTTTCCTTAGTATAAATAACGTTGTTAAAGATGATATTTAATTTTTCTGAATAATTGTTTATTTAAAAGTAAAAGCTAAGTTTTTAAAAACCTTATTTAAAAGAATTAATATCTCAGGTTTTTAATTATAGTTTAAACATTAGAAATGCAATTATATTGGATTATGAATATCAAAAAATATAGCGTCTAAATTTGTTTTATTTTTTATCCAATTAGTTAAAGCTATCATTCCCCCACATTCACTAGCATGATGACCAATAGAAAAAAAATGAAAATTTTTCTCTTTAACAACATGAATAGTTTCTTCTGAAACTTCTCCAGTTAAGAATGCATCTACTCCAAATTGAGAAACAACATCTATAAAACCTTGTCCTTTTCCACTACACCATGCAATTTTATAAATAAATTGTGTTGCATTAACTTTATAATGAAAAGGAATTCTATTAAATTTTTTTGTGATGATATTAATCATTTCATGTTCAGTCACTTTTCTTTTTAACATTCCCCATGGAACTAATGGGGATATATATCCTTTTAATTCAACATTTAAAATTTTTCCTATTTGAATATTATTTCCTAATGTGGAATGGAAGTCTAAAGGTAAATGCCAACAATATAAATTTATGTCATTTTTAAGTATCGTTTTTATTCTATCTCTATGTATTCCTTTTATAGTTCTTTCGTTTTTATTCCAAAAATATCCATGATGTACTATAACGGCTTGAGCTTTTTCTTTTACTGCAATATCTAATAGTTCTTGACATGCTGTCACTCCAGTTACAATTTTTTTAACTTCTTCAGTACCTTCTATTTGCAATCCATTTGGGATACAATCTTTATACAAAAAGGAATTTAGTTTTTTATTTATTATGGTTTCTAACTTTATGTTGTTCATGATATTTTATTTAAAATTATAATTTACATTTTGCAAATTTAAATATTTTTAATGCTATTTTTTTTGTTTCAGAAAAACTCACTATTTTTTTTGGATATTTAACTATTTTTTTTGTTTCTTTATTCCATAAACTTGGATTGTGTACTTCAATTGCAGATAATTTTTTTAATTCAGGAATATATTTTTTAATAAATGTGCCATTTTTATCAAATTTTTTAGATTGTAGTAAAGGATTAAATATTCGAAAATATGGAATATTATTCAACCCTACTGAAGCAATCCATTGCCATCCACCGTTGTTTAATGCTGTATCTCCGTCTATTAATTTTGACATAAAGTATTTTTCTCCCTCCCTCCAATTTATTAATAAATTCTTAACTAAAAAACTAGAAGTAATCATTCTTAAACGATTATGCATCCATCCCATTTGATTTAATTGTTTCATAGCAGAATCTATAATAGGAAAACCTGTTTCTCCTTTTTTCCATGCATTTAAATTTTTTTTGTTTTTTTCCCATTTTATATTTTTTTCCCAATCGCATAACACTTGTTGTTTACTCAATTTAGGATAAAAATATAACAAATGTTTAAAAAATTCACGCCAAATTAATTCGTTAATCCAAGAACAATTTTCAACAAACTTTTTATATTTTGTATAGGAATAATATTTATGCAAAATTAAAAAACAACGTATTGGAGACAATATACCAATAGAAAAATAAACAGAAAGCATACTAGTACTATTTAAAGAAAAATAATTACGGTTTATATCATAATCATTAAATTTTCTTTTAAGAAAAAATTTAAGTTTTTTGATTGCTTTTAGTTCTCCTATCGGAAAAATCTGTGTATTAAATTTTTCAAAAGGAAATTTAAATATTGGAATATGAAAATGTGATGTATCTATAATAGTATTTTGTCTTTTGAGTATAGTTAATGACACTAATTTTTTTTGTAGTAATATTAAAATACATTTTTTTTTAAAATTACTGTATTTCGAATACATATTCCCCTTTATATTTTTAATAGTTCCGGGAGTTATTAATGTAGAACTATGAAATCCATATGAAGATATTTTATAATTTTTAAGTTTTTTTTCTACTAAAATATCCCGTTGTTTTTCAAAAAATCCATATTCATAGTTATAATATAAGTTATCTATTTTTTTTTTTTTGCAAAATTCAGTAATATATTTAATTGATTGTAGAAATGTAGTAGATTCGTGAAAATACAAAAAAATATTTAATTTCATTAGATCTTTTTTAAGAATAACTAAACTGTTATATATAAATTTGGATTTTTTATAAGATATAGAATGAAATTTCCATTGCGCTGGAACGAAAACAAATAAACCAAGTATTATAGATTTTTCATTTTTGCAAGCAGAATACAGTGCTAAGTTATCGCGTATACGTAAATCATTGCGAAACCATACAAGATTTGTAATCATTTTTATTTTTTTAATGAGGTTATTTAAATATTTTAAATTTATAATTAAATAAAACTTTAGTTATTTTAATATTTTATGTTTAATTTTATATGATGTGTCATAATTGATTATAAAATTATAGTTATTTTATATATTAACAAAATAGAATTACTATTACTAATATAAAAATAGATTATTTCAAATATTTATTTAAACTATAATTTATGAATTTACATAAAAAACAATTATTTATATGTAATACGTTTGTGATATTTTAATAAAATTGATTAATAAATATTTAAATATTAAAAACATTAAGTATATACTTAAATTATATAAGAATAATGTAAATTTTTGTTTAAAAGGGAATTTTGTGTAATGAAAGATATAGGTATTTTTTTTGGAAGTGATACGGGAAATACGGAAAATATTGCAAAATACATTCAAAAAAAAATTGGGAGCAATATTTCTGTTATTCATGATATTTCTAATACAAAAAAAGAAGACATAGAACAATATAAAATTATTATACTAGGAACATCGACTTGGTATTATGGAGAACTTCAATGTGACTGGGATGATTTTTCTTCAACTTTAAGAAAGGTAAATTTTTTTAACAAAACTGTGGCTTTTTTTGGTTGTGGAGATCAAGAAGATTATTCTGAATATTTTTGTGATGGTATTGGAATATTATTTAACATTATAAAAAAATTACATGTAAATTTCATTGGAAAATGGCCTACTAAAGGTTATTCTTTTGATAGTTCTAAAGCTTTGTATAATAAAACACAATTTTTAGGATTAGTTATTGATGAAGATCGACAGCCAGAAAAAAGTGAAAAAAGAATAAATATATGGATTCAACAGTTAAAAAAGGAAATTCACATAAAATAAAATTGTATATAGTTTAAATGTTTAAAATTCTTTAAAATATTAAATTTATAGAAATTTCATACTGACATTATAGGATTATAATGTCAGTATGAAATTTGTATAAATTGTATAGAATATACTTATAAAATGTTTAATAAATTAATTCTACTAAATCTAATACTTTACTAGAATATCCAGTTTCATTATCATACCATGCTATCAATTTCATAAAATTGTTATTTAAAGACAATCCTGCAGTCGCATCGAAAATAGAAGTAAGCTCGCTTCCATTAAAATCAGTAGATACAACTTTATCTTCAGTATAACCAATAATATTTTTCATGTGTTCTATAGAAGCAGACTTTATTGTGTTACATATTTCTGAATAAGTAGTAGATTTTTTTAAACGAATAGTTAAATCTACAACTGATACATTAGCTGTAGGGATGCGAAAAGCTAGTCCAGTTAATTTTCCATAAAGTTCAGGAAGAACTTTTCCTACAGCTTGCGCTGCACCTGTAGTTGATGGAATGATATTTTGAAGGGCACTTCTACCGCCTCTCCAATCTTTATGAGATAAACCGTCGACAGTTTTTTGAGTAGCTGTAGTAGCATGTACTGTGGTCATTAGACCTTCTATAATACCAAATTCATCATTGATAACTTTTGCTATTGGGGCTAGACAATTAGTTGTACAAGATGCATTAGATACTATTTTTTGTCCGGAATATTTGTGAAAATTTGCTCCTCGAACGAACATTCGAGTATCGTCTTGAGACGGACCTGTAATTACTACTTTTTTAGCACCTGATTGTATATGTTTGTAAGCATCTTTAGACGTTAAAAAAATTCCTGTAGATTCTACTACTACATCGATATTAAAGTCTCCCCATAACAAATTTTCTGGATTTTTTTCATTAGTTATGTGAATATTTTTATTATTCACAATAAGAATATTGTTTTTTATTTGAACTGTTCCAGAAAAAATACCATGTGTAGAATCATATTTCAACATGTATTCCATATATTTTATGTCAATAAAATCATTTATAGCTAGTATTTCAATATCAGGACGTAATTGAGCTAATCTAAAAACCATTCTTCCTATTCTTCCGAATCCATTAATACCTATTTTAATTGTCATTTTTTTGCCAGCTATTATTATAAAAATAAAAATTTAAGAAAACACGAGTTTATTTAAAATAATCGAAATCTTTTAATTGATTTTAATACAAATCAAATTTTTCTAAAAATTTTTAAATCAAAAATTTGTATTTATTTAAAAAATATGCAGTAATATTTTTACATAAAAACAGATTTTATTTTATTTAATAAATATTGTGTATTAAAAAATATTTTTTTTATTTCACGTTCAAAAATATTATTTCGGAAACGTTGATGAATTTTTCGTTTGTGTTTTTTATAACGCACGTTTTTAAGTCTTCGATTAATTACCTGCATTATTTACCTTAATAGTTTTTTAGAAGTTCAATATTACTAGAAATAATATTATTTATGTTTAGCTATATTTTTAATACTTTTTTAAAATTTTTGCAGGTTCAATGCTTTTTATGTAATAAGCAGGGAAATAACTAGTTACAAATCCTATTAAAAATAAAATGCAAAATATTGAAATGACATCAACAAAAGAAAGAAAAATAGGAATAAAATCAATAAAATATACAATACTAGATAATAACTTTTTACCAAAAAATTTTTCTATATAATATATGCAATTTTTAATGTTTAATAGTAATATTGTACTTAGAAACAGTGATAAAAATCCAATTTTTAATATAGATTTAATACCATGTATTAAAAATATTATCATAATTGTGCGATTATTCATTCCTAATGTTTTAAATATTGCAAAACTATTAGTTTTTTTTGATATTTCTAAAAAATTTATTGATGATATACTTAAACATGAACTAATAAAAATTAATGTCATAGTGAAATAAATTATAGTTTTTATTAATTTAATATCATGATATATATAATCATATTCAGTTATCCAATTTTTCACAATATAAGTATTAGGTAATTTACTGTGAATAGTTTTAAAAATTTCAGTGTCATTGAGTGGATTTTTTACAAAAATCTCTAATCCTGAAATAGCAGATTTCATCCCGAAACATTTCTGTAAATTCTTCATAGAAACTAAAGCTAGCGTATTATCGATGTTTCCATCTATTTTAAAAATACTTATTACTTTTAAATTAATATATTTATATTGTAAAGTTAAAGAATTATAATTTTTACAAGCAAAAATGTTTATCTGATCCCCTATTTTTATAGATAGAGATTTTGCAATACCGTTACCTAATATTATTTGATTTTTATTTTCATTCATTTGGTGTAATATTTTTATATTAATAAACTTTTTCAGTTTTTTAAAAGCGTATATATCAGAAAAATCCAATCCTCTTAATTGAATTCCCTTTATTCCTTGTGGATGATCAATTAACGCTGTAGTACTTACATATGGCATTACAAACGTAACATTAGTGAATGACTGCAATAAATTTTTTATTTTCTTCCAATTTTTAAATGGTTGATTTATAGGTATAATTTCGCCATGAGGTAGCACTGATAAAATTCTATTATTTAATTCAAACTGAAATCCATTTAAAGCGCTACAACTAACAATTAATATGCATGTTCCTAAAAACACACCAATTTTAGAAAAAAAAGATATCATAGGAATGATACTATCTTTTTTATATTTAGTATTAAATTTTTTAGATATTAAAAAAGACAAATAAATCACCGTATAATTTCCTTTTTAAGCGTTTATTTTATATAATTTCCCAGACTTTAATTCCATTTTTAATGGTATATTTTTAAATAAGAAAACATCATGTGTAACTATTAATACGGCAATATTATATTCGTAATTAAATTTAAATAATAAATCTAAAAAATTTTTAGAATTTTTTTTATCTAAATGACCAGTAGGTTCATCAGCTATAATTAAACTGGGTTTTGTTACTAATGCTCTGGCTATAGCTACTCTTTGACGTTCTCCACCTGACAATTCTGAAGGGAACTGTTTTGCTTTCTCTTCTATTTTGAGTTCTTTTAAAACATTATACGCTTGTTCAAATGCTTTTATTCTATTTTTTTTTTGAATTAATAAAGGCAAAGCTACATTTTCAATAACATCAAAATCTGGAAGTAAATGATGAAGTTGGTATACAAAACCTAAATGATGATTTCTTAAAGCAGATTGTTTTTTATTAGAAATGTTATGAATATTTTGCCCTAAAAAAAAAACTTGTCCTGAATCAGGCACATCTAATCCACCTATAATATGTAATAAAGTACTTTTACCTGATCCAGAAGAACCAGTGATAGACATCATATTTCCTGCCTTTAATTTTAAAGAAATATTCTTTAAGATAGTTTTTTGTAAATAAGATTTGTATATAGAATTGCACTTCAACAAATACAAACTATTCATATGCTAACCTTTGTGATGGATATAATTGAGTTATTTTCCAAGAAGGATAAATAATTGATAAAAAAATGCATGTTATAAATATAAAGTTAATGATTATAATTTGATAAGGAACAATAGAATAAGGAAGATAAAAATCTGTATAAAATTTTTTTAGAATTGAAACAATACCGAAAGTTTCATTCATCATAAAAAAACTGAATAACATACCTAATAATATGCTTAAAATTCCACTCAATAATCCTTGATAGATAAAAATTAACATAATATTCCATTTAGATAAACCTAACGTTTGAAATATAGCAATATCTCTTTCTTTTTCTATAATAAATAAACTAACAAATACCATTAAACTGAAAATAGAAATTAGAATAATTAAACTAAATAATAGTGTCATCATATATTTTTCTATTTTCGCAGCTTGTAATATCTCGCCCTGACTATCTTTCCAGTTTTCTATTTTTAAGCAATTAAGAACATGAAAGTTTTTTAAAAAATTTGTGACATGTAATGGATCTTTTAACCAGATTCGCAGCCCTGTAATGTGATTTTTTGGATATTGTAAAAATTGCGATAAATCTTCCTGATTGACTAGTATCTGATAGTTGTCAACATTATTATTAGTGGAGAAAGTATCGATCAATGTAAATTTGTGATTATTGAGTATACTTTTAAAAAATGAAAATGCATTCGTATTTTTTGTAATTAATCTCAATGTATCACCTATATTAATATTTAATTGGTTCGCTAATCTTTTTCCAATTATTGCATTATAATAGCCCGTTTTTAAATAATTTAAACTATTTTTATTCTTTAAATAAGGTGTGAATTCATTGTATTTTTTGTTTATAGATGTTACTAAACCAATAGACATTGCAAAATTACTTTGAACGATTACATCACGAAAAATCACGTCTGAAATATTTATGACATCATGCGAAACAATATTACTTTTGTCTATATCAAACATGTTCATACTTCCTTTAGAATTACTGATCAAGATATGAGGTACGAACTTTAAAATATTATTTTGTAGTTCATTTTCAAAACCATTCATGATAGAAAGAACAGTAATAACAGAAGATATTCCAAATGACATAATAACAATAGATAATATTCCAGTAAATTTATTAAAAATTTTTTTAGAAAAACTAAAAAGATAGCGAGAACCTATGAAAAATGAAATAAATAAATTCATATATGTATTTTTTATAAAGCTTTATTTATGAAAAAGTAAATATTTTTATTATTAACTTTGATAAATTATGATGTAATATAACTAAAATTAAATTACATATTTTATTCTTTTATACTTAAAAACTATAAATACATTTTTACCTATTTATAATGATAAACTTTTATTTAAAAAATATATTAAATATCAAAATACAATTTGATAATAAATAATGTTAAAATATTTTTTGATAAAAGTTAACTTATAATAAATTTTAAATATAAAAAATAAATTTACAAATTTATTTTCAAGATTATATAAAACGTTAAAAAATACTATAACAAAAATTCAAAAAAAATGTGTGTATTATTAAATTATATTTAATATTTTATGCGAAAATAAATATATCTTGAATGAAATTTGTTTAAAATATTTTTATTATTTTAAATAGTTTTAATATTATAAAATTAATATTTCACTTATATATTAAATTAAATTAAAATAATTCGTTTTTTGAATATTTAAACACTTTTTATAAAGATTTGCATAAACGCTTTTAACATATTCATATAAGTATTATAAAAAATTGTTTAAATTTGTTTTTTAATATTTCAATAAATTTATGCTCAAAAAAATAAATACTATTATTTTTTTAAATTAGGAATAATAAAATATTATGAATCAAACAGTCTATATTTCTAGTGCAAACAGCCAACAAATTGAAGTATGGAAATTAAATTCCAATTTATCTCTCAATTTAATCCAAATTTTAAAAACAGATGGAGAACCTCAATCTATTATTATTTCTAACAGTAAAAATTGTTTGTATGTAGGAATTCGTCCTAAATTTCATATTTGTTCATATAAAATTGATATAGATGGAACTTTGATAGAAATTGGAAAAACAAATATTTTACATAATATTAACCACTTTGAATTAGATAAAAACGAAAATTACTTGTTTTCTAGCTCGTATCATTTTAATTGTATTAGTGTTTCTCCAATAAATTCGTTTGGAATTCCTCAACCTTCCATACAAACTATATATAAAATAAATGGGTGTCATGCATCACAAATGCATGATAATAATATCTATTTATTTGTATCATCTCTTCGAGGAAATCGAATTTATTTATATAATTTTACTGATGAAGGTATATTATTAAGAAATAAGAAAACATTTATACCTCTAGAAAACAATTCTGGACCAAGACATATGCTTTTTCAAAGCAGTCTTAATCGTTTATTTAGTGTGAATGAATTAAATGGAACTGTAAGTATTTGGAATATCGATAAATTATGCAAAAATATAAATTTATTAAAAAACATAAATATTATACCTAATTCCAAAGTTAATCCTGCATGGTCTTCAGATATACATATTTCGCCATGTGAAAAATATTTATATGCATCTGATAGAAATAGTAATCATATTGCAATTATAAAAAATTCTAAAAACATTACTGATATAAAAGTTATAAAATATGTTTTAACGGAAATACAACCTAGATCTTTTGGAATTGATCAAACAGGAAAATGTTTGATTTCTATTGGAGAAAAATCAAATAAAATGAGTATATATTCCTTAGATAATACCACTGGATTTTTAAAATTTAAAAATAGATATCCAACTGGAAACAGACCTGTATGGATATCGATTCGTTCGATATAATTGCAATAAAATGAAATATATTATCAGTATCATTGATCACTCAAAATTTATTTCATAAAAAATTTTTTTTCGTCCAATGCAATTGAAATAACATATATAAGTTTTCTTAAAGATTCTTCATCAATAATATAAGAAGGAATAAGATATATTATCTTATTAAAAGGTCTAATCCAAACTCCATGTTTTACAAAAAATTTCTGTATACTTTTAATTTTTAAAGTATGCATACATTCTACTACACCAATAGCACCTAACACTCGAACATCTTTCACTTCAGGATGCGTTAACAATGGAAATAAATTTAAACGAAGACAATTTTCTATATTTTTTACTTGTTTTTTCCATATATTCTTTTGTAGTATTTCTATATTTTTATTTGCTACTGCACATGCGAGGGGGTTAGCCATAAAAGTAGGTCCATGCATGAAAGACTTTGATATATTATTATTGCTAATAATATTCGCAATTTTTTTTGTAGTTAATGTAGCAGATAAAGTTATAGTACCTCCTGTTATAGCTTTTCCAATACATAAAATGTCTGGAACAATATTTGCATATTCAAATGCAAAAAATTTTCCAGTTCTTCCAAATCCTGTAGCGATTTCATCTAATATTAATGGAATATTAAATATATTGCATAACGATCTTACTTTTTTTAAAAAATTAGGATGGTAGAAATTCATACCTCCAATACTTTGTACGATAGGTTCTAAAATCACGCCAGCAATAATATCTGCATATTTTTCTATTAATTTATGAAATGAATATATATCCTGTTTGTTCCATTTACTATAAAATGAACATTTAGGAGCATCAGAAAATAAGTTCACTGGTAAAAAACTTTCATATAAAATATGAAAAGAATTAATCGGATCAGATACAGAAAGTGCAGAAAATGTATCACCGTGGTATCCATTTTTAATAGTTAAAAAGGTAATCTTATTTTTACCTAATGATTTCCAATATTGCAATACCATTTTTATTGCTACTTCAATAGCTACAGAACCTGAATCTGAAAGAAAAATGCATTTTAATTTTTTTGGTGTAATTTTTATAAGTTTTCGACATAATGAAATAGCCGGATAGTGAGTTATTCCTCCAAACATAATATGAGACATTCGATTAATTTGCAATTTTAAGGCACGATTTAATTGCGGGTGATTATATCCATGAATAGCAGCCCACCATGAAGACATACCATCAATTAATTTACGACCATTATGTAATTTTAAAAAAACCCCTTTGGCGGATTCTATTAAATAACAAGGCAAAGGATTAATCATTGAACTGTAGGGATGCCAAATATGTTGTTGATCAAATTTTAAATTAAATTTATTCATAATATATGTTAAAAAAAGATTGAGTTATAATTATAAACCTATATTTTACTAAATAAATATCTTTTGGAACAAAAATGAAAAAACAATGGGATTTTAAACAAGTCAAATTTTTATTTGATTCACCTTTTTTTGATGTTTTATTTTCTGCTCAAACTGTTCATAGGAAAAACTTTGATCCAAATAAAATTCAAATAAGTACTTTATTATCGATAAAAACAGGTTTATGTCCAGAAGATTGTAAATATTGCCCTCAAAGTTCTAAATATAAAACAAACATAAAAATAAAAAAATTACTTAAAATAGAAAAAATATTAAAATCTGCAAAAGAGGCTAAAAAAATGGGATCTGAGCGATTTTGTATGGGAGCAGCTTGGAAAAATCCAAAAGATAGAGATATGCCATATTTAGAACAAATCATTGAAGAAATAAAAAAAATGGGAATGGAAACATGTATGACCTTAGGAACTATACAAAAACATCAAGCAAAAAGATTAGCAACAGCAGGATTAGATTTTTATAACCATAATTTAGATACTTCAGAAAACTTTTACAAAAGTATTGTAACAACACGAAGTTACAAAGAAAGATTAGATACATTAAATATAATCAGAGAATCTGGTATAAAAGTATGTTCAGGAGGAATAATAGGATTAGGAGAAACAGTTAAAGATAGAATAGACCTTTTAATACAATTATCTAATTTATCGCAAGTTCCAGAAAGTATACCTATGAATATGCTGGTAAAAACTAAAGGAACACCTATGGAAAATAATAAATCTGTAGATATATTTGATTTTATTAGAGTTATTGCTATAACAAGAATTATGATGCCTACATCTTATATACGTTTGTCAGCTGGTCGAGAAAATATGAATGAACAAACTCAAGCAATGTGTTTTATAGCAGGTGCTAATTCTATATTTTACGGATCTAAGTTATTAACTACTGCTAATCCAAAAAAAGAAAATGATTTAAATCTTTTTAAAAAGTTAGGATTGAATTTAAAATATAATTATATTAATTCAAAAAACGATAAAAATTCAAAAAATATTTTAAAAAAAAACACAATTAAAAAAATAAAAAATTTTTATGAAGCAAAAACATAATCATTTAAAAAATTGTTTGTTATATTAATAAATTTAGAATTAAACAAAAAAATATTTTTATTCTAAAAAATAAAAAATTTTTTATGAAAAAGTAATTTAACTATTAAAAACTATTTTAGTAAAATTGTTGAAAGGAAAAGAATTTTAAGAAAATAATGTACATAAAAATTAATATAAACTAATTTCTATATAATATATTATAATAAAACGGTGGTTTTAAAATATTCAATGAAAATTATTATTGAATTATAAAAATATAAATATTTTTTAATAATTTTTAAAATCACTTAATATTATAAAAAATTTAAAAAATGTACATTTTATTATAAGTATAGATGTTTAAACATAGCATATTTTTAAAAATAATTATTTAAAAAATTTATATATAAATAATATATACAATTTTAATTGTATATTAAATATATTTATAGTTTTTTATATTTTATATTTTAAAAAAATAAATTTATCTCTAAAAATTCTCGTAATAATTGCTAAAAATATATAACATTAACAATATTTTTAATAAATTAAAATAAGTAATAAGATATGTTTTTGTGTTATTTTGAGTTATTATTCTAGTCACAAATGATTATATATTTTTATTGTTTTAAAAATTTTATTAATAATATGAATAATGAAATATGTTTTATTAAATTACATCAATAAAATCTTTACATCTGCCAAGAATAAAATTTTTAATACAAATAGATACTGACTTAATTAACATGCTATATAATTGAAAAAAGGAAAAACTTAAGTATATAATTATTAAAATTTATTTTTATAAAAAATTAAAAAGTACTTTAAAATTTTACATAAAATTTTTGGAAAATATATTCA